>CALVSC010000040.1 GCA_944358855.1 uncultured Bacilli bacterium
TCAGGATTTGGAATAACCTTAGGAGCACCAGCTTCCAATACTGCAGCACATGAATTTGTAGTACCTAAATCAATACCAATAATTTTACTCATATATCATCTCTCCTTTATTTACTATTTACTTTTACTGAGGCAGGACGTATAACCCTACCATTTAATTTATATCCTTTTAACAATACTTCTGTAACAACATCATCATCCATCTCAGGAACATTATCAGTCATTAAAGCTTGTTCTTGACTTGGATCAAACACTTCACCAACACGACTAATTTCTTCAACTCCAAATTTCTTTAAAATTTCCATCAAATTAGCATACATCATTTTAAATCCATTTAAGAATTTAGATAACTCATCACTTAAATCATGATCATCAAGCTTAATAGCTCTTTCAAAATTATCGACAACATTAATAAGTTCCGTAATTAAATCTTGATTAGCAAACTTTAACATACTTTGTGTCTCTTCATCTTTTCTCTTACGATAATTAACAAGCTCTGCTTGTGTCAACTTAACTTTATTAATTAAATTCTCTTTTTCTTCTTGTAACTTACTAATTTGTTCTAATAACTTTTTATTTTCTTCCTGAAGTTTTGAATCATGTTTATCACGTTTACTTTTCTTAGTATTTTTATCTTTTACACTCTGTCCCTCAGGAACAGGTACTTCTTCTAGTTTTTCAACTTTTTCAACATTTTCTTCTTTTTTATCCATAATTACCTACCTTTCTATATTTTCTTTCATGTATTCAAGCATAGAAACAACTCTATCATATTCCATTCTCTTAGGACCTATAATAGCAAGTGTTCCTTCTGTATTACCATTCTTAAATCTTGTTTTAATAACAGTAACATCATCATCAATCTTACTTTCACTACCAATATAAACTTTAATGTTATTATCATCATCCTCTTCTATTTTATGTAGAAGCTCAGGATTTTCAAGTTTATTAAAAACATTCTGAATCTTATCAACTGTACTAAATTCAGGTTGTTTTAAAAACTTATTCTTACCAACAACATTAATTTCTTGATTAGTAAAATCACTAAATACATGATAGAAGGCATTATATAATTGTTCATGTTGTTTAACATATTTACCAATAATAGGTTTAATTTCATATTCAAGTTTTGTACTAACTTCATCAATAGGTGTACCAACAATTAAATTATTAATCAAATTAACTGTCTTCTTAACATCATCCATCGATACATCTTGCAAACGAATATTTTTATGTTCTACATGACCTCTATCAGTAATGACAATTACAATCATACTACCTTCATCAATCGGAACTACTTCTATTTGTTTAAGAAGGTTCTCATGAGAAGTACTACCAAGTACTACTGTAGTATAATTAGTCATATCAGATATTACCTGTAAACTCTTTACTATAACATCCGATAACGCAAGCTGTTGATTATGAAAAACAGTCTGAAGTTTCAACATGTCTTCTCCACTCATCTTCTTTGGTTCCATTAGATGATCAACGTAATAACGATAACCTTCTTCACTAGGAACGCGCCCACTAGAAGTATGAGTTTTTTCCAAAAGACCGCTCTCTTCCAAAGCCATCATTTCATTTCTAACAGTTGCACTAGAACATTTCAATGTTTTAGATATCGTCTTAGAACCAACTGGAACTGGATCTTTAATATATTTTTCAACAATCAGTTTTAAGATTTTACATTGTCTATCCGTCAACATATCCTTCACCTACTACTAGCACTACTATTCTACGAGTGCTAATTGTATTATATGACACTACTTAGCACTTGTCAATACAGATTGCCAAAAAAGTAAAAAAAAAGAAGCAAAGCTTCTAATAATCAGAAAGTACAAATTTATAACGTTGGCTAAGACTATTACCAGTATTATTCCCTTTACCTTGCAACATACCACCACTACCAGATGCTTCCATATAAGTAGAACCACTTGTAATAGAATAATAGCCATTATTTAATGGTGTAATATTAAAGGATGTGCCACTAAGATTTTTAGAACCATCAACTAATTCTACACGACCAGCATTATATCTCCATACAGTTCTATCATAAGTACTTTCAATTTTATATTGTCCACTACTATCTTTATAAACGTGCCATATCTGCTTTTCAGTAGGACCAAATAATTGTTTTGCAACAACATCCAAAGAACCTTGATTATAAGACGTTAAAACATTATTATAAGAATCTGCTGGGAAAATATAATAATTCCCTTCTGGAATCTCACTCATAGAATCAATTTGCATACTATGATAATGAATACCATTACTAGTCTCTTTTTCATTAATTTGTCCAGAAGTTGTTTTTCTAAGCGGTGTCCAACTAGAACCATTAGCGCTAACCTCTAAAGTATGACCCTTCGCATAATAAGAAGGACTAGTACTATTGTTAAAACGATGCCAAACTGCAATCTCATCTAGATTATATCTACCCCCTAAATTAATCGTAACACATTTCGTAGAACTCGTTAATTTATAAGGAGTACCATCAACAATAGACCCATTGGTAACATTACCATTTTTACCTAAAGCTCTATTTACACCATCAGAAATTGCTTGTATTTCTTGCCAATAACCAGTATTTTCAGAAGTATTACCAGTCACACAATCTCTAATATATTGAACATTATTTAATTTAGAATTCATTCCTTTTCTAGGTGGATCATTCTCGGCATTAGAAGAAATCTGAGTAATTTTAAATTTACCCTCCCCTTCATTAACACCTTCCACCATCAAAACATCATAAATTTTAGGAGTAAGTGATTCAGTAATAGGATTCCCAGAACTATCATAATTTCCTAAAAACATTGTAAATGTTTTAGTAACAGTTTTATTACCAGAATCCGCAACACTACCAGCATAGCCCATAGCGATAGAACTTCCTCCACCGGAAGATCCACCATACCAGCCACCACCACCGGAACCAGTTGCTTTTCCAAATCCAGCACCAGTAGTTTGTTGTCCATAACCACTTCCAAATCCAATTAAAGCGCCACCTGAATTGGTAGTACCAGAACCTCCTCCAGCAGCAACCATAATACGAGTATTTAAAGATTCTGAATCATTCCAATCTCCCGGTACAAGACGAACATCCGTAGCTCCTCCACCAGTAGATCCACTATTAAAAGTATTAGCACTTCCTCCTACTCCACCAACATATACATAAAAATAATCATTTGCTTTCATATACATAATACCGGACACATAGGAGCCACGACCTCCATTTTTTCCGGCAGCTCCCCACAACTCTATCTTATACCAACCATCATTAGGGGCAATATATTCACGTCCATTAGAATCAACTTCACCACCCTCATGACCACCTTCTGTACTACTAGTACCTAAACGATTAAGTTCATCTTCAATTTTATCAACAAATGCCTTGGTATTCTGTCTATCAGTACTAAGATTACCTAAATAAGCAACTACAACCAATAAAGACATTATCATAATCCCATACAATAATGTCGAAATAGCAAAACCACGATTATTTAATCTCTTCATATAATCACCTATCTTACTTTATTTTATCACACATAACGTAAGATAGCTACCAATTTATCTCCATATTTTTTCATCTTTACAATCTCTAGACTAGAAGGAAATATAACTTTATCTATACTATCACTTTCACATACAATAATACCAGAAGAAGAAAGTAAATGATTAGAAATAATATAATCTATACTCTTCTTAATACAATCACTTTGATAAGGAGGATCTAAAAAGATAATATCAAAAGAAATAGAAGACAACAAAGACAGCGCTTTCATATAATCACAACAAAAAACATTATCAACTTTTTCTCCCAACATTTCTAAATTACGACAAATAGTCTGATAAGCCTTTCTATTTTTATCTACGAAATAAACACTTTTAGCACCTTCACTCAGTGCTTCTATTCCTAAATTACCACTACCAGAAAACAAATCTAAACAAACACTATCTAAGACTTTATCCTGTATCATAGCAAACAAACTTTCTTTCACTCTATCCATCGTAGGTCTTGTACCATTAATACTAAATCCCTCTATATTTCTCCCCTTATATTTACCACTAATTACTTTCATAATCCCTCCTAAATATCACTTTTAATCTTCTTAAACAACGAATTCATCTTCATTATCTCTAACAACAACTCATTTTCACATTCTTTATACGCCAAAAAAGAAGGAATTTGATAAATTTCTTCTTTTAACTTATCATCCTTCGTCTTTTCATACTCTAATATCTTATCTTTAACTAAATCATCTTGTAAAACAGCATCTTTCGCAACTAAATAACGTTTTACAACATCTTCTTCTAAAATAATATTTTTTAATTCTTCTAATTTTTCTATTAACTCTTCCATAACAACATTTTATCATAAAACCTACTTTAATACATCCATAAAAGTAGATATCATATCAATATTATCAACAACTTTTTGAAATCTATCAGAAAATGTTAATTTAAAATACTTTTTTGCTTCTTTTTCCATTTCATATATACTATTAGAATTACGATTCAATCTCTGATACCAAGAAGAATTCTCTCTTAAAAACCGATACAAAATAGGATTACTCTTAATCATTTGTATTGTTTTAACTTCCATTAATCCTGAAACCTTTCATAAATAGGTCTTTCTTCCACATTAACATTTTCCTTATTTCCAATACCAAATCCTTGTATTATACCCAGTACTTTTTGAATATTTTCTATTCCTTTTTGTAAAGCTTCCATATCGATATCTTTTACTTTATTTAAAACATTTTCTTTCTCCTCATTCATATATTCACCAAATACCCTCTCATCTTCTCCATAGATTTCATATAACTCATATAATTTTTGCCAACTAATTTTACCTCCAACCACGCTTTTTGATAAAGAAGGATGCTTACGAGCATAAGTTTTAAAACTTTCTTTCGACATATTACCACCACTATATATTATGTAAAAAAAAGAAAAAAAGAAGACTAAAATCTTCTTCTATTTCAAAAAGTCATCAATTGTCATTAATCGATCATCAATTTCTTTTAAAGATATTTTATCTTTTTTTGGTATTTCTTTCTCTACTGGTACTTCTTCCACTTCTAAATTCAAAGTTTCTTCTTCCTCTATTTCTTTTCTTCTTTGTAATGTAGCGATAATAAAACTATCTGTTAATCCATGTTTAGAAATTTGACCACCAATAGAATAACGATCCGCAATATTTAATTCCGTTAATTTTAAAGTATGAATATCTCCATTCTTTATACCAATATAATTCTTAGAATCTGTAATAAAAGTTTTAATAACACGATATGGATTACTCTTAACTTCACGTAGAAGTAATAAACCACGTCTAGCACGAGTAGATAAATCAAACTCACTTAAATGAACTCTCTTACCAGTACCCTTATCTGTAATAACAGAAATAAACTCATCTTTTAATGGATTAAACTGATTAATAGAAACTACATGATCATCTTTTAACTTCATAGCTTTAACACCAGCAGCTTTAACACCAACAACTGGAACTTCCTCTACTAAGAAACTAAGTCCATAACCACTATCTGTTGTTATGAAAAGAGTGTTTTCTTCTTCTATAAAGCTATCGATTACTAAATCATCATCTTTTAACTTCATACAACTCGTAGGTTTAGAATAACGAGATAATTTAAAGTCACTTAATTTACTACGTTTAATCATACCATTACGTGTCGCAATAACAACATTTTTATCAGTATCAAAACTAGTAACTGGAATTGCACTAACAACACTTTCTTCTGGTGATGTCTCAATAACATTACTTACATGTTTAGGCATATCTTTCCATTTTAAATCAGGTAAAATATGAACAGGAATATGTAAATAATTACCATGAGTAGTAAACACTAATAAAGTATCAAGTGTAGTCATTTCATAAATACCTAAAATATAATCATTTTCTTTAATCGTAATATCTTCCGGATTAGAAGCTGTATAACTTCTAAAAGAAGTACGTTTAACATATCCATCTCTCGTTACCATAACAACACAATCTTCTTTAGGAATCATCGCTGTTGTATCAATCTTAATTTCTGTAATCTCTTCTTTTACATCCGTTAAACGTTCACAAGGATATTCTTTCTTAACATCACGTAAATCTTTCTTCATAACAGATTTTAAAACTTCTTCACTACCAAGAATAGCAGATAACCCATTAATAATTTTTTCAAGATTACCCATCTCTTCTTGTAAAGCAACAACATCCGTATTCGTTAAACGATACAATTGTAAAGTAACAATAGCTTCTGCTTGTTCCATCGTAAACTGAAACTCTTTTACTAAATTCTCTTTAGCATCACTCTTATTCTTAGATTCACGAATCACTTTAATAACTTCATCTAAAATAGACAAACATTTAATTAACCCTTCTACAATATGATATCTTGCTTTTGCATGCGCTAAATCAAATTCCGTACGACGACGAACGACTTCTCTTTGATGATGAATAAATGCATCTAAACAACCAGCAAGTCCTAATAACTTAGGTCGTTTATTAACGATTGCTACCATATTAAAATTATAATTGATTTGCATATCTGTATTTTTTAATAAGTAATTAACCACTAACTCAGTATTAGCATTCTTTTTTAAATCAATAACAACACGTACATCAGCAGCACTTTCATCTCTTACTTCTTGAATACCATCTATTTTTTTATCTAAACGAATTTCATCTATTTTCTTCACCATTAAAGCCTTATTAACTTCAAATGGTATTTCTGTAATAACAATAGATTTACCACTCTTATTTTCTTCAATTGTATATCGACATTTAACAACAATTTTACCACGACCAGTTTGATAAGCCGAACGAATACCATCAATTCCTTCAATAATACCACCAGTAGGGAAATCTGGTCCCTTTACATATTTCATTAAAGTATCCAAACTACAATTTGGATTATCTATTCTATGAATTGTCGCATCGATTACTTCCCCTAAATTATGAGGTGGAATATTGGTAGCATAACCGGCAGAAATTCCCATAGCACCATATACAAGAAGAGCTGGAAAACGAGCTGGCAAAACCGTAGGCTCCATCGTCGTATCATCAAAGTTAGGAGCAAACTCAACAGTATCTTTATCAATATCCCGAAGCATTTCATTACTTATCTTAGAAAGTCTTGCCTCAGTATAACGATAAGCAGCTGGACTGTCCCCATCAATAGAACCATTATTACCATGCATATCAATATATGGTAATCTTGTCTTCCATGGTTGACTCATACGAACCATGGCATCATAAATAGAAGTATCACCATGTGGATGGTAATTACCAATAACGTCTCCTACTGTCTTTGCACTCTTACGATATCCTCTATCATAAGTATTCTTCTCTTTATGCATAGAATATAAAATACGACGTTGAACTGGTTTTAATCCATCTCTGGCATCAGGAATAGCACGTTCTTGAATAATATACTTAGAATAACTACCAAAACGTTCCCCCATAATATCCTCTAAAGTATAATCAAATATTTTTTCAATCACTTCTTGTGTCTCTGTTTTTTTCTTTGCCATATTATCACTACTTTCATCTATATTTCAAAACTATTTTTTATACGTTTTCCCTTTAGGAGCATAAGCTCTCTTAAAAAAATACGCAAAATTTTTCTGATTAAAAGAAAAATTAGAATAACCACGATCAATTAATGACTTTACAACATCCGTTACATTTTGATTTAAAAAAGTTGGATTGGATAAAAGTTTATTATAAAAAACAAATACAAAGTCATCCCCTATAGAAGTAGAAACATTAGAGTCATTATCGATAATAGTTGTAACAGGGAAAACCACCATTTCCTGACAACCACTAGGTAAACTTTCTAAACAGTCCAAGAATGTCTTATCAGAAACCTCATCAAAAGGACAACACAAAACATTTCCCTCACGAACATCTTTAATATAATCTGCATAAGGACGATTTCCTCTACGATTAGGAAAAGTTCCTAAATAAAACTGTGTACTTTGACTCCATTTATCTACACTCACAATTAAACACTTCCATCTATATTTTATAACTATCTTCTAAAGTAAATTCTACATTTTCATCTATCCACTCTTTACGTGGCGCAACTTCATCACCCATCAAAACAGAAACACGTTTTTCTGCAAGCTGAGCATCTTCTATATTAACACGAATTAAAGTTCTACTTCCCGGTTGCATAGTCGTTTCTCCTAATTGATCTGCATTCATTTCACCAAGTCCTTTATATCTTTGTATTTCACACTTTTTACCTTTAGACTTTTCTTTCATCTCATCAATCGTATAAGCATACTCAATATTCTTACCAGATTGAATCTTAAAAAGTGGAGGTAGCGCAACAAATAATCTACCATCTTCGATTAAAGGTTTCATATAACGATAGAAAAACGTTAAAAGTAAACACTGAATATGACCACCATCTTCATCCGCATCGCTCATGATAATAACTTTATTATATTCACAATCATGAATATCAAAATTAGAACCATATCCAGCACCAATCGTATAAATCATCGTATTAATCTCTTCATTTTTTAAAATATCTTCTTCTTTTGTTTTCTCTGTATTTAAAACCTTACCACGTAAAGGAAGAATTGCTTGATAACGTCTATCTCTTGCTTGTTTTGCAGAGCCACCTGCAGAATCTCCCTCGACTAAAAATAATTCTTTTTTACTTTTATCTTTACTTTGAGCAGGAGCAAGTTTACCAGACAAACTTCTCTCCTCTTTCTTTTTACTAGTACCCTTACGAGCTTCTTCACGAGCCTTACGAGCAGCTTCCCTTGCTACTTTACTACGTAAACTCTTATTAATAATTTCTGTTGCGATACTCTTATTTTCTTCTAAGAAAACCCTCATTTGATCAGCAACAATATTTTCAACCGCTACTCTAGCAGTAGGTGTACCAAGTTTTCCTTTTGTTTGTCCTTCAAACTGTAAAATCCCCTCAGGAATCTTTAAACTAATAACAGCCGTAAGTCCCTCACGAACATCACTACCTTCAAGTGCTTTATCTTTTGCTTTTAAAAACCCATTATTTCGTGCATAATCATTAAAAACACGTGTCAACGCTGTCTTAAATCCAACTTCATGAGTACCACCATCAATCGTTTTTACATTATTAACGAAACTGACAATCGTCTCATTATAACTATCCGTATATTGTAAAGCAACATCCACTTCCATCTTATCTCTAACACCCGTAATAGAAAGTACTTTGTGAAGTGTGTTTTTTCCTTTATTCATATCCTCTACAAATTCTTCAATACCACGCTCATAATGAAATTTACTACTACGTTCATCTTCTTCATCAATAACTTCAATCGTAATTCCTTTTAAAAGGAAAGCTGATTCTTGCATTCTCTCACATACAGTCGTATACGAAAAATTAGTAGTAGAAAAAATAGTGCTATCAGGCATAAATCGAATAGTCGTACCACTCTTAGTAGTTTTGCCTATTTTCTTTAATGGAACAGCAACATGACCACCATTTTCAAAACGAATATAATATTCTTCCTTCTCATGTTTAATATCTACTTCCATCCAACTAGACAACGCATTAACAACACTAGCACCTACACCATGTAATCCACCTGATACTTTATAACCATCACTTTCAAACTTTCCACCTGCATGTAAAACCGTAAAAATAACTTCTGGCGTTGATTTTCCAGAAGCATGCATACCAGTTGGAATACCACGTCCGTGGTCTTCAACACTAACAGATCCATCACTATGTAAAATAATTTTAATATAGTCACCAAACCCATTAATAGCTTCATCAATAGCATTATCAACAATTTCCCATATAAGATGGTGAAGCCCTCTCTTATCAGTAGAACCAATATACATACCAGGTCTTTTTCTAACTGCTTCCAGTCCTTCTAATATCTTTATCGATGACTCATCATATTTTAATGCCATTTACTATCACTCCTATATCTAACTACATTATATTATAACAAAAAAGTAAAGTTTTTCAAAGAAACTTTACTGTATTTTACACAATAACAAAGAATAAAAAGAAGAATTTAAAAAAAATAATATATAATAAAAACAAGAAAGAAGAGTGAGTATATGAAAACAAAAACTAAGAAAAAAGAAGAATTAAAAGATTATATTATTCGAAAATTCTTAAAAAAAGATGCTAAAAAAAGAACAAAAAGTCCAATATACATAACCTATATTATAATGATAATCTTAGTAATAGGACTAGAACTACTATTAATACCTAATTTTATCAACAATAGATTTCATCTTCCTCTACACAACCTATTAAGAATAACCATATCCGGAATAATAATTACCATAATCACTACTTATTTTATGATAGGTATTAAAAAAGCGTGTTTAACACTATGTAAAAGTAAAAAAATAGAAATAAAACAAATCCTAACATACCCTCTTAAAAACATCAATATCTATTTAAAATTACTAATACTTAATATATCACTTTATATTATAACAACAGTATTTTTATTAATACCTATTATTGGTCCAATACTATATTTAATATTAATGATATATCTATTACCAATACTATCTATCACAACTTATATTGTAATAGATAAAGAAGAAACACTAGATAACGCTATTACACAAAGTACAAAACTATTAAAAGAAAAGAAAACCCTTTTCTATAGTTTAATACTAAGTTTTACAGGATGGTTAATCCTAAGTATATTAACACTAGGTCTATTAACAATTTGGTTTATTCCATATCTTACTACAACAATTACAAATTATTATTTATATATATCAGACCAAAAGAAAATAAATAAAAGAGGACTAAAAGAAGGACTAAGTAATAAATTAATCATTATCTTAGGAATAATAATATGGATAATAATCAGTATAATAACCATACTATTATTAATAAAATACCCTATCGAAATAACTAAAGATAACAATTATAATTATAATTACAACAACACCAATAATGATAACAACTATAACAACAATAGTAATTGTCCTAATAACAACGATTGCTATCACTACAACAATAATAATTGTATTAATGATAATTGTGAAAGAAATGATTACAACAACAACTATAATCACAATTATAAACACAACGCAAGGTAGCAAAAACTACCTTTTTTTATGCA
>CALVSC010000041.1 GCA_944358855.1 uncultured Bacilli bacterium
AAAAAAGAAGTTGCCTTCTTTTTTATTGTTCCATTAAGTATTTTGCTGTTCTTACCATTTGAGCAGTATAACTCATTTCATTATCATACCAAGAAACAACTCTTACTAATTGTTTTCCTTCTACTTCTAATACACTTGTAGACAATCCGTCAACTAAAGATCCACAATGTCTTCCAATAACATCACTTGATACAATTGGGTCTTCTGTATATTGAAGAGTTTCGTTTTGTGCACCTTTTAAAACGTTATTAATTTCTTCTACCGTTGTATTTCTAGAAAATTCAAGAACTAAATCAATTACAGATCCTGTTGGTACAGGTACACGCATTGCAGCTCCATCTAATTTACCATCTAGGTTAGGGCAAACTTTTCCAATTGCTGCAGCTGCTCCAGTTGATGCTGGTACGATATTAGCTGCGCAAGCTCTACCACGACGAGCTTTGATTCCTTTTTTATGAGGAACATCTAATGTAGCTTGGTCGTTAGTGTAGGCATGAACTGTAGTCATATATCCTTTTACTATACCAAATGCTTTATCTAATACATCTACTACTGGTGCTAAACAGTTTGTTGTACAACTAGCAGCAGAAATTATTTTTTCATTTCCTGTTAAAATCATGTGGTTAACATTATATACGATTGTTTTTACATCACCTTTTGCTGGTGCTGAAATAATTACTTTTTTAGCTCCGGCATTTATATGAGCCATTGCCTTTTCTTCTGATGTAAATTTACCAGTACATTCTAATACAACGTCAATGTTTAAATCTCCCCAAGGAAGATTAGCTGGATCTGTTTCCGCATATACTTTTATGCTTCTATCTCCAACGACAATAGTATCTCCTTCACTATGAATTTCATCAATTCTGTAATTTCTATGATTTGTGTCATATTTTAATAAGTATGCAAGTTGTTCAGCGTCTGTTAAATCGTTAATAGCAACAACTTCAAAATCTGGATCTTCTTCCATTAATCTAAAAGCAAGTCTTCCGATTCTTCCGAATCCATTGATTGCAACTCTTACCATTTTCTATTCCTCCTTTATTTTCATTATATAGTTTTCTATTTTGGGTTTCAATATATTCATTGTTTTTTGACACTTTTTTGTCGAAAAAAATATCCACAGTTTTTGTGGATATTTCTTAATTTGCAAGTGTAATTGTGGATAAATAATAATTATTATTTTCATCCTTTTTAAATTCAAAGATATAATTTTTTAGATCTTGTTTGTTTTCTTCCGTTATTTGGAAGTCTGTTATATAAGAATAATCTGTTCTATAGTCTAGTTTTTCCTTGTATAGATATTCATTTTTTTCATTTGTTGAGGCTAGATTATATCCATCAATATCTTTATAAATGTTTTCTCCGTGACTAAATGCAAGTGTCACTAAAACACGTATACTCTCATCTTCCATTTTAGTAAATTCAGACAAATATAAATAAATGCCACCTACAGATGTCCCTCCACACTCTCTATTAATATAGTAGACTTGGTTAGTTGCATCATGTATGTATCCTGGACAAGTACCATATCTATCACTCATTATCATAGTTCCTGAGAATAAATTTTGGTATTGTGTCTTGGCCTCTTCATCTGTTATCTGTTGGTATATCATTCCAGAAGAAATTCCATTCTTTATTTCTTCTAATCCGATTTGATCTTGTGGTATTGTTATATTTGTATGATTTCCTGAGTTTAAAGCAATATTTATCTTATCCTCATCTGTTAATGTATCATTTGTTAAAAAGCCATATTGTGATAATAATGATAACGAAAAATACGTGTTATTATCTATCTTGATTCCTTCACTATCGCGTCCTTCTGTAACTATTATGTTTACTTTTTTTGATATTTCACTTTCTATTTTATCTTCTGCGTTATCTTTTGCTTTATCTTCTTTTGTTGGTTTTTCTTTTTTGGCTTTTTCCTCTACGTTTGATTCTTTTTGGGCTTTTTCTCTAGTATTAAGATAGAAAAATGTAGTAATACCAATTAATAAAATTAAGATTAGGATAATTATTATAATTTTTTTTACGTTATTCTTTTTTGTGTTTTGTTCCATTTTCTTCTCCTATTGCTTTATTCGTGAAAGCAACTTCCTCCAATAAATTCTCTTAGTATTGAATCTTGTGGAATAACATCTGCTGGTATTGGTAAAAATAAATGTAAAAATTCTATTAACCTTTTGGCTTCTCCATAATATGGAGACTCTTGTGGTACAGAATATAATAGTGGTTCTACATAAGTTTTTAATACTCCTATTTCATAGATTAGTGCCGAATTAAATGTAAAGTCTGCATCATCTTGATATGGGAAAATATATTTTTCTTCTCCTTGTCTTACGCTATTCCATGAGGCGATTGTATTTTCAACACTATGAGCTCTCGTTCTATTATCACGGATAATTCTTCTAAGTAGGCGGTTATCTGTTGTGGATACGCGATTATGGTTATCAATATTTAATTCTGTTAATGCAGATATGTATATTTTATATTTTTTACTTCTAGGAATATTCGTTAATATTTTGGAATCTAAGGCATGTATTCCTTCAATTAATAAAATATCTTCATCGCCTAAATTCAATTCTGTTTTATATTCTTTTGATCCTATGACAAAATTAAACGTTGGTACTTTTACTGTCTTACCGTCTAATAATTCTCCTATTTGTTTGTCAAATAATTTTAAATCTACAGCTTCAAGGCATTCAAAATCTAAGTTTCCATTTTTGTCTTTAGGAGTTTCTTCGCGTTCTACGAAATAATCATCCATAGATATTACTTTAGGGTGTAATCCAAAACTTTCTAAATACATTCTTAATTTTTTAGACGTTGTGGTTTTACCTGATGATGATGGTCCTGCCATTAAAACTATTTTTATTTCTTTTCTTCTTTTGTTGATTTCTCTTGCTAGATTTAAAAGGCGATTGCTTTGGAGTGTTTCATCTATTCTAATTAAATCGTTTATTTTTCCTTGAGAAACTACACGATTTAGGTCAACGGCATTTTCAACATCGATTAGTTTTGCCCAGTCGCGACATTCTTGAAAAACTTCAAACATATGTGGATGATGTTTATAGGTTGTTATTTTTTCTGGAACATATACAGTTGGGAACTGTAATACAAATCCATTATCTTTTACATAGGTTAAGTTAAAGCTTTTTAGTTTTCCAGTTGAAGTGGGCATTTTGTTGTAAAAATAGTTGTAGTAATTTCCTAGACGATAAAGCGTTACATAACTATAAGTTACATATGATAAAATACCAGCTTTAACTGTATCATTTACATCTTTAAAATACTTTATTGCTTCGCTTCTATCTACTGTTGTTTTTATAATCGGCATATCAGATTCTATTATACTTTTCATCATCTCTTTGATGTTTTTTACTTTGTTTTCTGTTAATCTAAAATTCGTTTCTATATAGATTCCTTTATCAAGGGAATGTTGTACACTCATATCAGCTTCTTTTCCATATAGTTTTTTTATAGCATATAAAAGAACATATGTTAGTCCACTAATATGGGTATTGTTACCAACTTTTGTTGTTAAATCAAAGAAATCTATTGTAGTATCATCATATACTTTATAATTTAATTCTTTTATTTTATTGTTAACACTAGCTAATAATATTGGATATTTATATTCCTTTTGAAATTCTTTTGAAATTTCTTCTAGTGTACTTCCTTTACTCATTTGATATTTTTTTCCATGAATTTCAACTTCAATGGTTTCTATCATAATCGTCACCCTCTTTATTTTCTCTTATTATTGTATCATACTTTGTCGTTTTATCCTATGTATATTTTTTGCTCTTTACACTTATACTAATGATAGGTGATAATCAATGGCGTTAATTCCAATGGTGGTGGAAAAAGATATAGATGGAGAGAGAAGTTATGATATTTATTCTAGATTGCTAAAAAACCGTATTATTTTTTTAACCGGGGAAATTAATGATGCTTTAGCTAACCAAATTGTAGCCTCTTTACTTTATCTTGATTCTATTAATCATGATGATATTTCCCTTTATATTAATTCTCCTGGAGGCAGTGTATCGAGTGGTTTTGCTATATACGATACTATGAACTTCATTAAGAGTGATGTTGCTACTATATGTGTGGGAATGGCTGCAAGTATGGGAGCCTTTTTACTTTCTAGTGGTGCGAAAGGTAAACGTTATGCTTTATTAAACGCAGATATTATGATTCATCAACCTTTGGGTGGTACAGAAGGACAAGCTAGTGATATTAAAATTGTTGCTGACAGAATTTTGTTGTTGCGCAAAAGATTAAACAAAATATTGGCGAAAAATACAGGACAAACAATTAAAAAGGTTGAAAAAGATACAGAACGTGATTATTATTTAACTTCACAAGAAGCAAAAGAATATGGTTTGGTGGATAGTGTTTTACAAAAAGAAAAAACGTGATAACACGTTTATTTCTTTTTTTGGGTTAAAGTAGATAAGCACTCTAAGACATTAGCACACCAATCGATAAAGACACAAGTAATTAAAGCTAAAACAATGTAGACAGATGCTGCTATGAAATAAGTTATATTTGATGTATCTATCGCAAGTATTAATAAAATTATGGCGAAAATAATAGTCGCAACAATAAATACTATTTTAATAATTCCTAAACGATTTACAGTTCTTTGATATCTTTCTTGTGGTGTTAATGGAATGAATAAGCTATCATCATTTTCTTCTAATTCAAAAGTAGCTCCACATTTTGGGCAACTTTTGGCACTCTCTGGTACTTCAGCTCCACAATTTCCACATGTAAATGTTCTTTCTTCTATTACTTTCGCTCCACAATCTGGACATTCTTTTAGATTTTCATCAAATTCTTTTCCACATTCTGAACACTTAATCATATTTGCTTCCTCCTTTGATTTATTATATCATAACAAAAAAAGAGAAACTATTGTTCCTCTTCATTTTCCATTTTTTTAAATCTATTCGCTAATTCTTTTATTTTTCTAAATCTGTGATTTAATCCTGATTTAGAAATACTATTTCCTGTCTCTACTGAAATAATTTCACTTAATTCTTTCAAAGATGCCTCCGGATATTTTTTTCGATATTCTAATGCTTCTTGCGTTTTATCATCTAATAAGCTTTTTCCTAAGTTTTCTTCAATAATTATAATGTCATCTAGTTGAGAAGTGGCTGTTGCGACAATCTTATCCATGTTCGCTTGCTCACAATTATTCAAGCGATTTGCTTGGTTCTTTTTGTTTCTATATATTCTTTGATCTTCAAAATATAATACTGCTTGTGTTGCTTTAATTAATTTTAAGAAATCACTTATTTTATCTGCTTCTTTTATATAAAGCATATATCCTTTATCGCGGGTTAATATTTTTACGTTTAAATCAAAAAGATTTAATAACATTTGTACAAATACTGCTTCTCCTGCTTGTTCTATTAGAAGTTCCATATGATATCTTGAAGTCTTGGGGTCATTAATACTTCCAGAACTTAAAAATACTCCTTTTAAATATGCTCTTATTTCTTCATTGGCTCCTACTATGTATTGTGGTGGCCTTTCAAGATAATTACCTTTACTATCTTGATACCCTATATCTTCTAATATAAAATCTTTTTTATCTGTTAAAGTTAAGACTAATAGGTCTTTTTTACTAAAATTTAGACTATCTTTTACTTCTTTTTGTAATTTTACTTCATATAAAGTTTCAATTTGTTTTTCTATTCTTTCACAGATTGCAACATTTTCTGTTGTCAATTGAAAACCATTTGCAGTAGCATGACCATTGTTCCTGATATAACCAGATAATTCAGCAATAATTTCAGACTTAGAACTAATATTATTTAATATTTCTTCTTTAATTGTCGTGGTATAAGACACACTATTTCCTCATTAAATAATTAAAGATTAAAGCACTTAATTTTAAACTATTATGTCTAAGTGTGTTATCTTCAATTGTAATCAAATCATCTTCTATTAGTTCTGCACCTAAGCTTTCTATAGCAGCATAATCAATTTTTACAGGGTCCTTTTGTTCTGCTGTTGCATACTTTTCAGCTATTTTTTTATCTATTTTTGTATTGCTTGCAATTACAACATCTATTTTTCTAAAATCTAAATATCTGTTTAATAATTTTATATGATCACTTACTGTAAAATTATCTGTTTCTCCAGGTTGGGTTACTGCATTACATAAATACATTAATGGTGCTTTTGTTTCTTTTAGGGCGCTTTTTACTTCATTACATATTACATTTGGTAAAATACTAGTATATAAACTTCCCATACTAAAGATAATTAAATCTGCTTCGCCAATTGCTGTAATTACTTCTGGTAATACCTTAGGTTCTTCTTTATAAAATATTTCTTTTATTTTGTGATGGGCAGTTGTAATTTGTTCTTCTCCTTCAATTACTTTGCCATCTTTATCTAGTGCCATTAATGTTAGTGATGAATCTTCTGAAATTGGAAGTACAGTATGTTTTACATCGAAGAGTTTACATAAAGAAGAGATTGATGATTTTAGCGAACCTGTAATATCAAGCAATGATGTTAATATTAAATTTCCTACTGCGTGTCCATTTAAATCACTTGATGTTTTAAATCTATATTCTACCATTTGTTTGATTGGTTCATCTATTTCTGATAAAGCTGTAATTACTTTTCTAATATCTCCAACAGCTGGGGTATTAAATTCCTTTCTTAATTTTCCTGTTGATCTACCATTATCTGATACTGTAATTACTGCTGTTATATCTACTGGAAAATCTTTTAATCCTTTTAGTAAGTAAGATATTCCAGTTCCACCTCCAAAAACAACTACTTTTTTATACATAAAAAATCCTCCTTTATTTATGATATAACTCTTTTTTCTTTGTTATTCTATTTTTTATCCAAATTATTATTCCAGAAACAATGAATATAATTGATACAATCTGTGCCATTTTTAATGGCCCAAGCATTAGTGAGTCTGTACGCATGCCTTCAATAATAAAGCGTATTACTCCATACCATACTAAATATAGACCTGTTAAATCTCCTAGGTATAATTTTTTGTAAAATTTTCTAACTAATAATAAAACTATAAAGCCAATTGTGCACCAAAGAGATTCATATAAAAATGTTGGATGATGATATTCACCTAAAATATACATACCATTAATAATAAACTCTGGAATGCCTAGATTTTTTAAGTGTTGGAATGTTGTTGCAGGGCCATAGGCTTCTCCATTAAAGAAATTACCCCATCTACCAATTGCTTGAGCAATAATTAATCCAACAACAATAATATCTAACATTTTTAATAATTTTATCTTTTTCTTTTTACAATAGAAAATAAGAAAAATCATTCCAGCAATTATTCCACCATGTATTGCGAGTCCACCATTCCAAATTTCTAATATTTGAATTGGATTATTTAAATAATAAGGTAAGTTAAATAATACATAGTAAGCTCGTGCACCTATAATTCCTATAATAATAGTATAAAAAATAAGGTTTAATAAGATGTTTTCTTCTATTCCTTGCTTTTTTGATTCCTTAAATATAAGAACACAAGCTGTTAACATTCCTAAAAATATAAATATTGAATACCAATATATTTGTATTGGCCCTAAGTCTATAGCGATTCTATTCATTATTTCCCTCTTTTAGAATTTTCTTTAAAAACTGGCCAGTATAAGATTTTTCAACTTTGGCGACTTCTTCTGGTGTCCCTGTTGCGACGATAGTTCCACCTTCGTCTCCACCTTCAGGTCCTAGATCTATAATGTAGTCTGCAACTTTAATGACATCTAGGTTGTGTTCAATGACTACTACTGTGTCTTTATTATCTACTATTTTTTGTAAAATTGCAAGAAGGCGCTTGATGTCATCTGTATGTAATCCTGTTGTTGGTTCATCTAGTACAAATAGGGTTTTCCCGGTTGCTTTCTTTTGTAGTTCTTTTGCTAGTTTTACTCTTTCTGCTTCTCCTCCAGATAAAGTTGGTGCAGGTTGTCCTAATTTAATATAACCTAATCCTACATCTTCCAACACTTGCAATTTCTTTTTTATCTTTGGAACATTTGAAAAGAACTCTAGTGCTTCACTTACTCTCATGTCTAACACTTCTGCTATATTTTTTCCTTTATATTTTATGTTTAGAGTTTCTCTATTATATCTAGTGCCATGACATACTTCACATGGTACATAAACATCTGGTAGAAAATGCATTTCTATTTTCTTTACTCCATCTCCACGACAAGCTTCACAACGCCCGCCTTTTACATTAAAAGAAAAGCGATTTTTTTCAAACCCATACATTTTAGCTTCTTTGGTCGTCGTAAAGAGCGTTCTGATATCATCAAAAACCCCTGTATAAGTTGCTGGATTAGAACGTGGAGTTCTACCAATTGGGTTTTGAGATATAGCAACAAGTTTATCAATATTATCTAGTCCTAATATTTTCTTGTGTTTTCCAGGTTTTTCTTTGGAATTGTATAATTTATTTGCTACTGCTTTACAAAGGATTTCATTTACTAAACTACTCTTTCCACTTCCTGATACTCCTGTTATACAAGTGAATGTTCCTAAAGGAATATCTACATCAATGTTTTTAAGATTATGTTCTTCGGCTCCTTTTATTTTTAAGAATTTTTTATTGCCTTTTCTTCTTGTTTTAGGAATTTCAATACGCTTTTTGCCACTTAAGTATTGTCCAGTAATACTGTTTTCATTCTTCATAACCTCTTCAGGCGTTCCAGCAGCGACAATTTCTCCTCCGTGGTCTCCAGCACCTGGTCCAATATCAACCAAATAGTCACAAGCTAACATTGTGTCTGTATCATGTTCTACTACGATTAAAGTATTTCCAAGATCTCGCATTTCAAGCATGGAATTAATTAGTTTTTCATTGTCTCTTTGATGAAGCCCGATACTAGGTTCATCTAGTACATATAGGACACCTGTTAAATGGGAACCAATTTGTGTTGCTAGTCTAATTCTTTGTGCTTCTCCTCCAGAAAGAGTACCTGCACTTCTACTTAATGTTAAATATTCTAGACCAACATTCTTTAGAAAATGTAATCTGTCTTGCACTTCTTTGATTACTAATTTTGCTATTTCTTTCTTTTCTTCTGATAATTTTAAGTTCTCAAAGAATGGTATTAACTCTTTTATACTCATTTGCGTAACTTCATATATGTTTTTTCCATTTAATTTTACAGATAAAACATCATCTGTAAGTCTTGCTCCATGGCAAGTTTCACAAGTATGCTCTACCATATAATTTTCTAGCCATTCTCTTATCCAAGTAGAACTTGTCTCCATATATCTTCTTTCTAGATTGTTAATAATTCCTTCATAAAAATCTCTACTATTATATTTATTTCCACTTTTTGACGAATATTGAAAATGGATTAACTCATCAGAGCCATATAAAATTACATTTTGTTGTTTTTTGGTTAAATTTTTCCATGGCTTCGTCATATCAATTTTATAATGTTTACAAACACATACTAATTTTTGATAATCTATTCCTTCTTGATCATCTGTCAAGGTTTTGATACAGCCTTTTTCAATTGATTTATCTTTATCAGGAATTACTAAGTCTGCATCTATTTGTAATTTTATTCCTAACCCTTTACAGTCTGGGCAAGCACCATATGGAGCATTAAAACTAAAAATTCTAGGTTCTAACTCTGGTAGAGAAAATTCACAATATGGACAGGCAAAAGATTCAGACATAACAAATTCTTTTTTATTATCTCCTAATATTTGTATAACAACTTTCCCTTCTGATAGTTTTGTTGCTCCTTCTATTGCTTCAAACAAACGAGAACGAATTCCTTCTTTTATTATCAAACGGTCAATTACTACATCGATTTTATGTTTTTTGTTTTTGTCTAGTTCTATATTTTCTGATAAATCTACCATTTCATCATCGACACGAACTCTAACATATCCTTCTTTTCTCAAATTTTCTAATAAGTCTTTCTGGGTACCTTTCTCTCCATGTACTACAGGAGACATTATAATTATCTTGGTTCCTTCAGGATATTCTAATACTTTATTTGTCATTTCCTCTACACTTTGACTCGTTATTGGAATATGATGATTAGGACAATATGGTACTCCAACTCTAGCAAATATTAATCTTAAATAATCATATATTTCTGTTACAGTACCAACTGTTGATCTTGGGTTATTATTCGTTGTTTTTTGATCGATACTTATTGCTGGTGATAAACCTTCTATACTATCTACATCTGGTTTTTCACTGCCACCTAGAAATTGTCTTGCATAAGCTGATAGACTTTCTACGTATCGTCTTTGCCCTTCGGCATATATTGTATCGAACGCCAAACTACTTTTTCCACTTCCTGATACCCCTGTCATAACAATAAGTTTATTTTTTGGTAGTTCTATATTTACATTTTTTAAGTTGTTTTCTCTTGCACCTTTTACTATAATTTTATCCATATTCTTCACCTGCCAACATATTATAACATATTTTTTCTTTCTTATTAAGACAACACCTTTATTTTAATCATAATAAATTTTTTCGTCAATCGAACAAATAAAAATCAGAAGAAAACTTCTGACTGAAGTTGTAATATGAAAGTGGACACATAAAAAATGTGATTCACTTTTTTGTTTGCTATAATGATAATCAGGAGATG
>CALVSC010000042.1 GCA_944358855.1 uncultured Bacilli bacterium
AGGAAGAATGCCACTCCTACTATTAATAAAATTAGTATCATTATCATTATTATTATCACTATTTTTTTCTTATTCATTTTCTTGTCCTTTCACTTATATTGTATGGTATTTTCTTTGTAATAACAAATACTTATATTTTATTGTTTGCCATGCTTTTTAGTTATAGCAAAATATGGTATACTAAATTTGGTGATTAGATGGAATTACGTGTTTTAAAATATTTTTTAGTGGTGGCTAGAGAATTAAATATAACGAGAGCTTCTCATATATTGCATATTACACAACCTACTTTATCTAGACAATTAAAGGAATTAGAAGAAGAACTTGGTACTACACTTTTTATTCGTGGAAATAAAAATATTAGTCTTACTGAAGAGGGTTTATTTTTTCGTAAAAGAGCGGAAGAAATTGTTCATTTAGCTGAACAGACAGTTGATGATTTAAGAATAGATGATGATATTCGAGGAGAAGTTAGAATTGGTAGTGGTGAAACAGAAGGAATTAAAGATGTTATCGATATCATGAAAGATATGAAAGAAGTTTATCCTAAGATTTCTTTTCATGTTACTAGTGGTGATAAAATTGATCTTTTAGAAAAACTTGATAAAGGCTTAATTGACTTTGGGGTCTTTTTAGAACCAGTTGATAAAGTTCGTTATAACTATATTAAATTACCTGCTAAAGATAGAATTGGCGTCTTAGTGAGAAAGGATTCTTCTCTTGCGAAAAAAGAATTTATTACCAAAGAAGATTTATTACATGCTCCTTTAATCGTATCTCGTCAATTATTAGAAGAAGTAAGTCTTACGCAATGGTTTGGTGTTAATCTAGATGAGTTAAATATTGTCGCAACCTATAACTTAGTTTATAATGCATCCTTAATGGTAGAAGAAGGATTAGGATATGCTGTTACTTTAGATAAATTAATTAATACTTCGGGAGATAGTTCTTTATGCTTTGTACCGTTAAGACCAAGTATTACTGTAGATATGTACCTTATGTGGAAGAAATATCAAATCTTTTCTAAAGCAAGCGATGCTTTTTTAGAAAAAGTAGAAGAAAAAATGACAAACAAAAACGATTAGAAAACTCTAACCGTTTTTTATTAAGCATTATTATTTTCTTTTTTCTTCTTTACTGTAAAAACAATTACTATTATTGTTGCGGCTAAGGTCACAATCCCTAATACTAATATCCAACTATATTCCGTATGTACTTTATTTTTAATATTTAGATTAGCAATTACACTATTTAATTCATCTTTACTCTTCTTTTCTGCCATACCTAGTATTACCATATCCTCTTTTGCTATCAACAAATCGTAATTATTGCCCGTATTTGTGTAGTATGTATAGTCCATTAAGTTTATGGTTAGTCTTGTTTGGGCAGTGCCATTGTTGTTTTCTATTGATTCTATGTTTGTCGCTACGTAGTTGTTATAGTCTTTTTTATTATTGAATTCTACATAAGAAATATAGTATGGGCATTTATAATCCATACTTATCGCTTGGTTTTTAATACTTCCTGTTAAATCTTCTTGTTTATCACTAATATTACAGCCTGACTTTTCTACTTCTTTTATAAATTTATCCATAGATACTTTTTTACCGGTATCCGTTAAGAACATTTTATATAGTCCAAAAGCAATCAGAGAAAAACTTATGATAAATAATACAATTATTAGTATTGTTTTTTTCTTTTTCATGTCATCGCATCCTTTTTATTCATTTACTTCTAGTTTTTCTAGTAGTTTTATAATTTCTTCTTTTTTACTTGGTGTTTTTTCTTTTAATTCTTCTAATAATTCATGGGTGTTTTTACTTTCTGGTAGCATATATCCTGCTTCTCTCATTAAGTCTTCTATTCCTACTTTATTAGCATGAATTAATGCTTTATATAGTTTTTGTTCTTGTTCTTCTTTTGTATTTTGTAATAATCCTTTTAATATTTTTATTTGTTCTATTTTTGTATTTGCAACTTTAAATAAAGCTTTTACTACTTTTTCATCATGAGGTTGTTGTGATGGCATCTTATTAGGAATTAGTGTTATTGCTCTTGATGGACAAGCGTTAGCACAAGCGCCACATCCAATACATTTTGTAAAGTCTATTTGACCAGTTTCATTATCTGCTGCTCCTGTTGGGCAAACAAATAAGCATAAACAGTCTTTGGTACATATTTTTAAATTACGATAAGCGTGGAATTTTGCCATTTATTTCACCTCCAATATTTTTAGACTTGGTACTTTGCATACAGGACATACTTTTGGAGGTGTATCTCCTATATATATAAAACCACATATATCACATACCCAAATTTTGGTGTTTTTAATATAATCAAGTCCTTTTTCTTTATAGTTATCTAAAATTAGTTTTGTCATATTAGATGTCTTTTCTGCCCAGGTTAGTACTCTTTTTGCTCCTCTATCTTCTAGTTTTGTTGCGGTAGAAAAAGCATCTTTTATTTCTTTATTTTCTTGTTCATTTAATTCTTTTATATTTTCTAAAGTACCTTCTACTATTTTCATTTTCTCTTCAAAGTGTTTAGATAGTTCCAAAAATAGATTTTGTTCTTCTTCTTTGTATTCTTTTTCACAAGCTTTTGCTAGATTAGAACAAATATATGTTAATTCTTCATTTGTTAAAGTTCTTAGGTCTTCATCATCTTCTACTACTTCTTCTTTTTCATTTGTCTGTTCTTCTTTTACTTCTTCAAAAGCACTTTTAGGAGATCCACACAAAGGACAAGTCCAGTCATCTGGTAAGTCCTCAAATTTTACTTTTTCTACGGCATCATCATAAATATAGCCACATATTACACAACGATATTTCTTCATACTTCCTCCTTACTTTTCTACTTTAAGTATAACAAAATATCAAAATAAAAGAAAGATAAACTCTTTCTATATTTTAAAAGTAAAACCACTTACATATAGTATTCCTAAAACAAGACCACATATTGCACCTGTGACATGTCCTAAGTGAGAAATACCATCTTTTTTTCTTCTTAATAAATTTATTACTTCATCTACTACAAAGAATAGTAATATTAAAACTAGAGTTAGTGGTATTTTTCCATCTTCTATATTTACAAAAGAACATAAAACAATCAACATATAGGCAATACCACTTGCTCCTAATATTCTATTTTTGGTAAATATTCTATTGATTACTCCTATAATAAATGAAGTTAAAATCATCATAATTAATAGTTGAATCGATCCATATTTTTCTTCTATTAGAGGACCAATTAATAATATTTTTAAAAAGTTACTATATAGATGGTCCCAGTTACTATGTCCTAGGGAGTGTGATACTAATTTAAAGTATGTTAAAGGATTTAATAGAGAATCATATCTACTAGATGAAAATAATGTTTCACTAAATTTACCTTTCATAATCTTATCTATTATTAATATAATTAAACATATAAAAAAGAAAGATAAAATTACGGTTGCGTTATATTGAAATTTATCTGTCACATTTTCTAACATTTTGTCCTCCTCATTATTTACGTTTTAATACAGCAAATATTTTACTAGTTAATTTGTTTTTATCATATTTATTAATAATTAGTATAATTAATAATACGATTAAGAATATTCCACCATATAGCAACAAGCCTATTTGCCAACTACCAGATAAGATATTAGAACCTATTATGGTTGATGATACAACAGATGGAATTCTAGCAACCGTCGATATTAATAAGAATCTTCTTTTTTCTATTGGAAGTAAGGCTGCTAGATAGACAAATAAATCTTTAGGTGTTCCTGGTATTAAAAATATTAATAACATGATAAATTCTATTTTCTTTTCATCTTTAAATAATTTAGAATTTATTATTTTTTGAACTTGTCTTTTATTATTAAATTTATATACAAAGTTTTTACCATATTTTCTAACTAAGAAAAAGATAAAATTAGAGATGATTAGCGTTGATACTAAAATAAATATTGTTCCAAAGAATCCTCCAAAACACATTCCGGCTAGTATTTCAATGGGTTCTCCTGGAATAATAAATAGAAATACTTGGATAAATTGAATTAAGAATAGGACAATAACTCCAATGATTCCAGTATGAGTTATAAATTGTTCAAATTCTTTTCTTCCTTCTTCTGTTGCGAGTGTTGTAAAGAAAGGATAAAAGTAAAGAAGTAAAAATATAATTAAGGCAATTAGTAAGATAATACCAATTGATTTTAATAATTTTTTCTTTTTCATACTACCACTCCTACTTCGTTTTATGTTTTTTCTTCCATTCTTTTATTTGTTCTAGTCTTTGTTTAAATTTTATTTCGTTTCCTAATACACCTGGATGATAATACGTTCTTCCTTGTAAAGATGGTGGAAGACATTCCATGGTTGTGAGTTTTTCTTTGGTATCATGAGCATATTGATACCCTTCTCCGTAGTGTAGTTCTTTCATTAGTTTGGTTGGCGCATTTCTTATTACTAGTGGAACTGGTTCTGTTAACATTTTTTTTGCATCGCTGCTTGCTAGTTGATAAGCAACATCACAAGCATTAGATTTTGGGGCGAGAGACATATAGATGACTGCTTCTGACAAGTGAACATTACATTCTGGCATACCAATAAAGTGACAAGCATGATAGACATTAATAGCAACGTTTAGGGCATTGGTATCGGCAAGGCCTATATCTTCTGCTGCAAATCTTGTAATACGTCTTGCAATATAGATTGGATCTTCTCCAGCTTCTAACATTCTAGCTAACCAATATACAGCAGCATCCGGATCACTATTTCTCATCGATTTATGTAAGGCTGAAATAATATTATAGTGTTCTTCTCCTTTTTTATCGTATAGTAGAGTTTTTTTAGAAATACATTCTTCTACATTTTCTTTCGTGACTTTTATTTTTCCATTTTCTTCTTCGGCATTGGTAATTACCATGTCTAACGTTGTTAATGCACTACGGGCATCACCATTAGCAAATAAAGCAATGGCATTTAATGTATCATCCTCTATTTCAATATTTTCTTTTCCAAAACCACGTTCATCGGTTATGGCTCTTTTTAATAATATGATGATGTCTTCAGGAGTAAGTTCTTTTAAAACAAAAACACGACATCTAGATAAAAGGGCGTTGTTGATTTCAAAAGATGGATTTTCTGTTGTTGCTCCTATCAGGATAATAGCCCCTTTTTCTACAAAGGGTAAAAAAGCGTCTTGTTGGGCTTTGTTAAAGCGATGAATTTCATCTACAAAGACAATTGTTTTTACGCCTAGTTTTTTATTGTTAGCAGCGTCTTCCATTACTTTTTTTATTTCTTTGATTCCTGATGTTACAGCTGAAAAAGTAATAAATTCTGATTTGGTTTCGTTTGCTATAATTCTGGCAAGAGTTGTTTTTCCTACTCCAGGAGGACCCCAGAATATCATGGAAGAGATATTATCACTTTCTATCATTCTTCTTAATAGTTTGCCTTCTCCAATTAAATGTGTTTGTCCTACTACTTCAGAAAGTTTCTTTGGTCTCATACGGGAAGCAAGTGGTTCATTTTGAGGTTTTTCAAAAAGTGAAGTTTGTTCCATAATATCCCTCCTTTATACATTTCTATTTTAACGCAAATATCAAAAAAAATCTTTAAATTTTCTTAGTTTAAAGATTTTATTTTATTTTTATTTGACTTTTTATATATTGATAAAATTCATCGCAAGTTATATGATATGGTGGCTTATCATAACGATAAATATGAACAGGACAGTTTTTATCTACTTCTTGTTCTCTACTCTTTATAAAACGTCTTTCTACATCGTTTAATAATTCTTCTATATTAGAATAAGGATGTATTCCTTTTTCATCGTTCCATGCGTGTTCTAGCCAAATAACTTGATTATCTTGATAATATACTAAAAATGTATGTGATGGTAATGTGTCTTTGTTATCAATATAGATAAAGTACGTTTCTATTTTTATTTTCTTTGTTTCCATCAATACTCTTTCTAACTCTACTTGATCCCAGCATACACCACATCTTTTTACTATTAACTCTTCTGGTGTTAATAATTTATATTGTTTGGGAAACTCTGTTTCAAAATTTTCTTCTTTTATATTTTCATAACCATATTCGATTAATTCCATAGTCTTCAGTATGTTTTCTATATCCTGTTTTTTATGGTTCTTATAATAGTTATAATTTTCTTCAGTTAGTGTTATCATTTCTAAGTTTTTACTCATAATGTTTTTATAATCTTTTATAAAGTTTCTTTTTATAGCTCGTAATATAGCGTTATGAGTTACAACTAATATTTTTTTATCTTGTTTGGTCTCGAATAGTTCTGTTAAAAAAGAAGTTATTCTCTCATCTACATCTTGATGATATTCTCCATTTGGAGGAGAATAAATTCCTTGTCTAAAAAGACTTTTTAGGGTTTCATCATAATCTTCTTTTTTGGTTTGTTCCCAGCTACCTATCGATATTTCTACTAACCTTTCATCATATATAGGAATGACATCTGGAAATATTTCTTTTAAGGTTTCTTTAGTCCTTGTTAGTGGTGAACAATATATTTCATTAAAATCATTTTTTAGGTGTTGTCCTAATTCATGAGCTGCTTTTCTTCCTGCTTCTGTTAAATTGCAATTTGTTCTTCCTGACCATAAACCTTTTTTATTATCTATACTTTCTGCATGTCTTATTAATACTATTTCTGTCATATTTAGCCTCTTTTACTATTTTTATATTCGTGGTATAAAATATCTTTTAAAACCAACATACTATCTAAGTTGCTATAACCATACTCGTCTTGTAAATCTTTTAATATTTTTCTTAGTTCTTGTGCATATTTTTCAATATTAACTTCTTTTTGATAAGTTTTTAATATAGGATATTTACTACTCCAAGCTTTTGTCCAATTTACTTTATCGACATTTTCTTCTTTGGTATTTTTTATGATGCTTTCTATCTTTTCCATGTTATTTTTCCTTATTTTCTAATCTTCTATATTTCTTACCTAAGTTAACTTCCCCAATAATATCTACAATAATTGCCATAATTGCAATTCCTATTCCTATACTATAACCTATCATCTGCCCTACAATTCCTCTTACTATTATAAAGGTACATAATACAATAACTAAGGCAATTCCTGCAGTTATGGTACTAATATTTATTAAAGCTATACTAATATCATTTTCTTGTTTTAGTTTATTTTTAAATTCTTTTCTTGTCATACTTATTCCACCTTTTGATATTATTATACTAAATTTTATTTTAAAGACAAAATAATTCCCTTTTTATATTTTTTCTTTCGTATAGTTTACGATATTTTACTGTAAAAAAGAAAAAGTGTTGAATTAGTCAACACTTTTATGAATATAGGTTCCAAAGTTTCCAGATAATTTGTTTTCACTTGCTTCAAAGCAGGAATCTTGGCTACCAGCTAATTTTAGACAAAGCATAGCGTTATCATCAAGATTTCCGGCATAGTATGAAAGGCATTCCATATTAGCCATTCCATCTACATAATTACAAATTCCATCTTCTGATATTGTAATAGTTCCCGTACCATCAGTTGCTAGAGTACCATCTGCCAACTCTAAATAATAACTTCCAAATGGTAAGTTGACATTTCCTACTTGAAAACCGTTTTCTAGGTTTTCCTTTGTAACTGGTGTGGAAATATCATATAATTGCCATGATACTTCTGGTGATGATGTAAAGCTCTGAGCTAGTTCAGTTTCGTATTCAGAGGAATTTACTTCTTCTCCATCTACATAGTATTTACCATCAGAGGTAGATGCTATTTCTTCTTCTATTAACATACCATCTTCAAAATGAAGTTGATAAATTGTTGTGATTGCTGCTCCTCCTGATCCCTGATAGACTCCGTTTTTATGAATTTGACTCATTGCTCTATAATCAAAAATAAAACCATTCACTTTTTCTTGTTCTTCTACATATTTTAAAACTAATACTTCCTCATTTAGTTCTAAAACTAATTCCTTTTCTTTATCTTGATCTAAATCAACAAAGGCGAATCGAAAAGAATTAGAGGTACCTAATTTATCATAATAATCAGAAACTTTTGTGCTTCCTTGTTCTACAAGATTATCCTCACCCTTCATAGAATATTCTTGATAACTTCTTTCACTATTTAAAACATCTAAGTAAACTGTTTCACTATCTACTTTTTGTGGCTTTTCTTCTACTACCTTTTCTTGTTCTTTACCACATCCAGCAACAAATAAAGTGCATACTAATAATATTACTAGTAAATATTTATATTTTTTCATTAATTCTCACCTTTTATTTCAAAGCCATCTTTAAATGCTTCGCCTACTCTTCCTGTTACTTTATAATATCCATGTGTGTATGGATCAAAAGCAATAGCATTTAGTTTTTCAATGTCTACCTTTCCTTCTGTCATTACCTTTTCATCTACTGAAACATTTATTATTTTACCTATTACTCCACAGTCTCCATATTCTATAAATTCACATTCCATACAAATTGGAAATTCATTAATGATTGGAGCATCTACTTTTTCTGATTTGGTTGTAGTTAGTCCACTTTTTTCAAATTTATTTGGAGTATTGTTTCCGGATACTACTCCAAAGTAGTCTGCTTCTTTTACATGAAGACTATCAGCAATACTTACTGTGAAAGCTTTCCTTTCTTTTATATTTTTTACCGTCTTATGTGTTTCTGTTAGATTTAGAATCACTTGATTTCTTTCTAACATAGTTCCCCAGGCAGCATTCATAACATCAACTGTACCGTCTTCGTTATATGTTGCAATCATAAGAACTGGCATTGGAAAAATTGCTTCCGTTGTTTTAATGTCTTTTCTCATACTCATTCCTCCTATCTAATACTAATATATCATATTTTTAATTTATTGAAATAATTATTACAAAAAAAACTAATCTATGATATAGATTAGTCATTGTCATAACAACTTTTGTTTATGTTGTTGTAAGAGCAGTTAAAAAGCTTTTACAATCTTCTTTTACTAGTGTTGTTTTTACAGATATATCTAGAAAGGTTTCTGTAGATTTATCATTTACTCTGATAAGATGAGTATTTTTTAATTTTAATGTCATTTCTTCAAATGGGAAACGTATAATACCTGGAGTATTAAACCCTACTCCTAATTCTATTAATAATAGTTTTTTATTTTGATATTTATTAATGAACTTTTCATAATTATTACACAACTTGTGCCAATTATCATCCTCTACAAAGTATTCATCACAACGTAAATTTACATTCATTTTGCCTCCACATACTGGACATTTTGGTACTAATGTGGTTGGTATTTTTAAATTTTCATCAGTCTTTTCTAACATTTCATAGACTAGTTTTTTATTATCATATAAAGTATTATGACAAGCTTTTGCACATTGTATTTTAGAGTAACTTCCTTGTACTTCAAATACTTTCTCTTTTGGAAATTTATTTTTTAGAAATTGTCCATCACAATTCGTTGTTATTACAAAATAATCTTTATCTTTTACTAAGTTTAATAAAGTTTTATATGTTTTGTTTTCTTGTTCTTCATAGTAAGAGAAATAGATGTGTTTTGCCCAGTAAGCCCAACGTTCTTCTTCTGTTTTAAAGGGATAAAAACTAGAAGAATACAAGTCTGTTATTTTATATTTTTTGATATAGTCTTGAAACTCTTCTTCAAACTTTTTACCACTATAAAGTAGTCCTGCTGAAGATGAAAGACCAGAGCCTGCTCCTATTAAAATAGCATCCGCGTCTTTTATTAATTTTTTTATTTTAGAATAGTCTGTCATAGTATACTTTATCCTCCTTTGTATATACAGAAAAGATAATTTTATCGAAAGAATTAGGATTTTCTTTTATATAGTTTCTTACTGTTCTTACCGCTATTTTGCTAGCTAAGTCTTTAGGAAAAGAAAAGACTCCCGTAGATATTGTTGGAAAAGCGATGGTTTTGATATTGTTTTTTCTTGCTAAATCAAGACATGATTTATAACAGGATGCTAGTAATTCTTCGTCTTTTTCTGTTACCTTTTTTGTAATCATTGGGCCTACAGTATGTATTATATATTTACATGGTAAGTTATATGCTTTCGTTATTTCGGCATTTCCAACCGGTTCTTCTTTTTGTCTCATTAAATCATTACAGGCTAGGCGTAAACGTATCCCTGCTTTGGTATGAATTTGGTTATCTAGACAGTTATGATTGGGTATGAAACAACCTAATAGAGCGGAATTTGCTGGATTTACAATAGCATCTATCTTTAATTTTGTGATATCTCCTAACCATAAAGCAAGTGGTGGTTCTATTACTTTAATGTCTTTTTGGTCTATAATAGAAGTTTCTTGTTGTTCTAAAGATAATAATTTGTCTTCTAATTTTAAAATATCTTCTGATATAGGATAAGGGCTTCTAATATTAATTATTCCATGTAAGAGTGTTCTTTTTTCTTGGTAATTACTTGGTATTTTTATGTTTTCTAACCTTTTATCTTCTTGCATAAAATAATCTAATAACTGGTCTACTAATTTTTCTTTCATTTTGCTTCATCCTTTTCTTTATACTTTTCTCCAAAAGCACGCATAGAGTCCAGTACACTTTTTAATTCTTTTCC
>CALVSC010000043.1 GCA_944358855.1 uncultured Bacilli bacterium
TATGGAACTGGTCATAGAAAGACTAGTATTGCTAAAGTTACTTTAACTCCAGGAACTGGAAAAATTACTGTTAATGGTAGAGATGTAAATGAATATTTCCCATCAGAACTATGCGTTATGGATTTAAGTCAACCACTTGAACTTACAAATACAAAAGATATGTTTGATGTAAATGCAACTGTAAAAGGTGGTGGATACACTGGACAAACTGGTGCTATTCGTCATGGTATTACAAAAGCATTATTAGAATATGATTCAACTACACCAGCTGATTCAGAAAATAGTTTTAGAAAAGTATTAAAAGCAGCTGGATTTATTACAAGAGATCCTCGTAAGAAAGAACGTAAGAAACCAGGATTGAAAAAAGCACGTCGTGCTCCACAATTCTCAAAACGTTAATACTGGAAGCATCGAAAGATGCTTTTTTTTTACCCTAATGTAACATCCAAAATCATCATGATAGAAAACCCTACTAGAGTAAAAAGAGCCATTAAATCTTTCTTTTTATTAGTTTGACTTTCAGGAATTAATTCTTCTACTACAACATAAATCATAGCACCAGCAGCAAAAGATAATAAAAATGGAAGTAAAGACTGAATTTGTATCACTAACAATGCTCCAATAACAGCAGCAATAGGTTCAACAATCCCACTTAATTGTCCAAAGAAAAAGGCTCGTTTCCGAGAAAATCCTTCTCTTCGTAGTGGCAAACTAACAGCACTACCTTCCGGAAAATTTTGTAATCCAATTCCCAATGCTAAAGTAAGAGCAGATGCTAAACTAACACCATTCAAACTATAAGCTAAAGAACCAAAGGAAACTCCAATAACAAGACCTTCTGGGAAATTGTGAAGGGTAATGGAAAAAATCAGCATAAATGATCGCTTTATTTTGTTAGAAAAATTATTACTATTATATTTTTTTTGCAAAGAGTCAAATATTTTATCTCCTAAGAACAACAAAAGTCCACCACTAAAAAAACCGATAAAAACGACTAACCAAGATGTCATCTGCATTGAATTTGCCATTTCAATAGCGGGATTAAGTAAAGACCAAAAAGAAGCAGCAATCATGACACCAGCAGAAAATCCTAATAAAGCATCCATAATATCCTTTTTTACTTCTTTAAAAAAGAAAACAATACTTGCACCTAACATCGTAACTCCCCAGGTAAAAAGAGTTGCTAAAAAAGCTTGTATTACTGGAGAACAATTAGAAAAAAATGATAACATATAATCACCATTATAATTTATTCTAAATAATAAAATGAGTATAGGCACAATCATACTTTACAAGATAAATTCATAATATTAATAGGTGATTTTGTGTTAAGAAAATACAAGACATTTCTTTTTATTATGACATTACTATCCGTGTTATCTCTACCACTCATATCAGCATCTACACTACCACTCTATGGCATTATAATTACAATAGATCCAGGTCATGGAGGGAGAGACAGTGGTACATATTATCACAATATTTATGAAAAAAATATAAATTTAGAAATATCAAAAAAACTAGAATATGAATTAGGAAAAAAAGGTGCGATTGTCTATATGACAAGAAAAAGGGATATTGATTTATCGTCAATTTATGATTCTAAAAAGAAAAGAGGAGATTTGTATCGACGTCTATTAAAAATAAAAGAAGTAAACAGTAATCTGTATTTGTCAATTCATATAAATTGGTATAAAGATAGTACTTTACAAGGAGCGGAAGTTCTTTATCATACTATCAACAAAGAAAATAAAGTTCTTGCATCTTCAATTATGAAAGAATTAAAAAAGAATACTAAAACAGACAGAAACATATCAGAAACGGATTTGTATATGTATCGCAACACCACAATCCCAGGAGTATTAATAGAATGTGGATATTTATCTAATCCTGTGGAAAGGAAGTTATTACAAGACGAAAAATATCAACGAAAACTAGCGCAATCTATAACAAAAGGGGTAATAAACTTTTTAAAAGCAAGAAATAAACTACAACTTGTGGTATAATACAACACAAGGAGAAAACTATGGAAAAAATAAATTTACATATCCATTCTAATGATTCTTTAGATGGAACAGAAAACATAAATACAATATTAGACGATTGTGAAGAGCAAGGAATTGCAGTAGCGTCTATTACAGACCATGATACCTGTAAAGCATATTTTGATTTAGGAAACACAAAATATACTGGTCAACTAATAACAGGATTAGAAGCAGATGCTATGATTGGAAAAAAGACATATGATATATTATGTTATGGCTTTTCATTAGAAGAAGTATCAGACTGGGCAACGCAACAATATGGAACAATAGCTTTTCGTCAACAAAAAATATTTAATCATTTAGTAGAACTTTGTAAAAAGAAAAATCTTTCTATAAATCCTGAAACTTATAATGCTGAAATAGAGTTTGCTCACGCAGGAATTTATAGAATGTTATCAGAAAGTGAAAATGGAAAAGAATTCCTAATGACCTATGACATCAACAGTATAGGAGATTTATATCGATTGGGTACCATGGATGAGACTTTTCCACTATATATAGATATGCATCTTGTATGGCCTGATATAAAAGAGGTAAAAGAAGTTATCCACAGAAATGGTGGAAAAATATTTTTAGCACATCCATATCGCTATGGAAAAGAAAATGTAACAGATGTTTTAGATAGTTGTGTCGATTATGTAGATGGAATTGAAGTATGGAATAACCCTGAAGATAGTAGTCAAGTAGACTATTTATATCAATATGCCAAACAAAAAGGATTATTAATGTCTGCCGGAAGCGATTATCACGGAAAACAACATCCAAGACATAACAATCTAGATGTTTCTTTAAATAAAGATTTAGAACGAGAAATAACAAATTGGACAAAAGAATATAAAACGTTAAAAAAATTACCACCACGGTAATTTTTTTCTTAATGAAATAGTTGTAAAAAGGAAAAAAAGAAGATATAATTATTCTAGGATAAAAGAAGATAGGTTGGTGATAAAGTGATTGTTAGATTAATAAAAAAGTCAAAAATCTATAATTTTACTTTGCCAACTAAAGTAGCAGGAAACTATTGGATAACAGATAATGATTATTTAGGAAATGTTAGAAACTTAATCAATGTTGAAGAATATAACGGCGAATGGAAAATAAAAAGTGACTTTGAAACAAAAATCATGTCTGGAGAACAAGAAATTGAATCTGCAATATTAAAAGATTATAGTCTTTTTTTCTTAAAAGTAAATACAGACAACGAATATGTAATATTATACTGTTCTCCAACAGAAAATGAAGATATAAAATGGTTACGTTTAAAACGAGAAGGAGAATTATTAATTGGAAATGACTCCAAAGCCCATATTAACTATAACTACCCTTTAGTATCAAAACAACATGCTAGATTGATTTATAATAAAGGAACCTGGCTAATACAAGATTTAAATAGTAAATATGGAACTTATGTAAACAATATTGCAATATCAACCAAAACATTACAATATGGTGATATTATTTTTATCATGGGATTAAGGATTATAGTCATGAAAGACTCAATCTTAATCAATAATATTGGCAATTTCTTAAAGTTAGATATGAATACATTTGATGTTCAATATCCTATTATTCAACATCAAACAGAAATGGATAATCCAGATGAAGAAGGAATTGAGTTTTTTAAAGAAGATGATTACTTCTTTAGAGCACCAAGATTTAAAACACTAATCGAACCAGTAAATATAAAAATAGACCCACCTCCAGGAAAACAAGAGGAAGATAAAACTCCAATGATATATACACTTGGTCCAATGATGACTATGGCCATGATGTCTGTATCAATGGGATATTCAGCTCTATCTGGAGTAATCGATGGTTCTAGAGACTTATCAGCAGCATTGCCAACCTTAATTATGTCTTGTGCTATGTTAATGACCATGTTATTATGGCCAATACTACAAAAATCATATCAAAAAAGGCAACGAAAAAAGCAAGAAAAACTACGTCAAGAAAAATATACACAATATATTGAAGGTAGAAGAAAAACCATCAATACGGAAATGAAGGTACAAAGACAAATATTAATTGATAATTATGTTCCTTTAAATATTACGAAAGAAGTAATTTATGGTAAAAAAAGAAATTTATGGGAAAGAGAAATAGAACAAGGAGATTTCTTAGACCTAAGACTTGGTATGGGTAATACAGAATTAACAGGAACCGTTAGTTTTCCAGAAGAGCATTTCTCATTACAAGATGATAATTTATTAAAAGAAGTATATAAACTTGGAGCTGAATCACGTACTCTAGAAAACGTTCCTATTTCTTTATCATTTGTAGCTAATCGAATAACCGCAATTATTGGTATGGCAGCAAATAAACAACAATTTATTGAAGGACTACTACTTCAAATGATGGCCTACCATAGTTATGAAGATTTAAAAATCGTTTTGTATACAAATGAAAAAAATGCATCAAACTGGGAATATCTAAAAGTATTACCACATTGCTGGAGCGATGATAAATCAATTCGTTATTTTGCAACAAATCTAGATGAAGCAAAAGAAATATCATTAGCTCTAGAACAAGAAATACAAGCGAGAAAATATAAAGATACAGATGGAAAAAGAGAATTAAACAATTTAGACTATAAAAAATATAAACCATATTATTTAATAATTACGGATGACTATAAAGAGTTTAGAGACATCGATTTAATTAAAGATGTATGCGAATTAGAATTAAATATTGGATTTAGTTTAATTGTTATTAGCCCACGATTAGTAAATATTCCAAATGAATGTAAAACATTTATTAGTATAGGTGATAGAAAATCCGGAGTATTCCAAAATGAATTAGTTTCAAACAAACAAAAAGAATTTGTTGCAGACTTTGATCCATCATTAAATATATATGAATGTTGCAAAATATTAGCCAATATTCCAATTGATATATCAAAAGAGAATCAAGGTTTACCTGGAAGCTTAAGTTTCCTAGAAATGTATAATGTTGGTATGATAGAACAACTTAATATATTAAACCGTTGGAAATCAAATGATCCAACCAAATCTTTAGCTGCTCCAGTTGGTGTAGATAAACATCATGAACTATTTAAATTGGATTTACATGAAAAGTTTTATGGACCACACGGACTAATTGCTGGTATGACAGGTTCTGGTAAATCAGAATTTATTATTACATACATCTTATCAATGGCTCTTAACTATCATCCATATGAAGTGCAATTCGTATTAATCGACTATAAAGGTGGAGGATTAACGGGAGCTTTTGAAAACAAAGAAACAGGAATCAAACTACCACATTTAGCTGGAACAATTACCAACTTAGACACAATTGAGATGAATCGTTCTCTAGCTTCTATTCAAAGTGAGTTAAGAAAGCGACAAAGAATCTTTAATGCAGCTAGAGATAATTTAAATGAAAGTACAATTGATATCTATAAATATCAAACTCTATTTAGAAAAGGATTAGTACAACAACCAGTCTCTCACTTATTTATTATTAGTGATGAGTTTGCAGAGTTAAAAGATCAAAGACCAGAATTTATGGATCAATTGATTTCAACTGCACGTATTGGTCGTTCCCTAGGAGTACACCTTATTCTAGCTACCCAAAAGCCAGCTGGAGTTGTAAATGACCAAATTTGGTCAAACTCAAAGTTTAGGGTTTGTCTAAAAGTTCAAGATAAATCAGATAGTATGGATATGATCAAATGTCCAGACGCTGCCTCATTAAAAAACCCTGGTCGTTTCTATTTACAAGTTGGATATAATGAATTATTCTCCCTAGGACAAGCTGCCTGGGCAGGAGCACAATATTATCCAACGGAAAAAAGAAAGAAAAAAGTAGATCAATCAGTTAACTTTATTGATAATCTAGGTAATACGATTAAAACATATGATACAAAGCAAAATGAAGTAGTAGTTGAGTCTGAAGGAGAAGAAATTACCAACATTGTTAACTATATAGTAACAACCGCAAAAGAAGAAAACATCTCAGTTCCACAACTTTGGTTACCAAGAATACCAAATGTTATCTATGTAGAAAAACTAAGAGAAAAATATCAATATAAAGAAGAAAAGAATAATATTAATCCTATTATAGGAGAATATGACGACCCAGATAATCAAAAACAAAACGTCTTAACATTACCAATTTCAAAAGAAGGAAATACGATTGTCTTTGGTAGTGCAGGAAGTGGTAAAGAATTAATGCTTTCAAGTATTGTATATTCGACCATTGTAGCTCACGATTCAAAAGAAGTTAATTTCTATATCTTAGATTTTGGTGCAGAAACATTAACAATGTTTAGAAATGCCCCACATGTAGGAGACGTAGTACTATCAACAGAAAAAGAAAAAATAGATAATTTATTTAAACTAATTCTTCAAATTGTTGAAGAACGTAAAAAAATATTTATTGATTATAATGGTTCTTATGATTTTTATATTAATCATGGTGGTAAACAAATCCCTCTAATTGTTGTTATGATTAATAATGTAGAAGGATTTATAGATACATATCCTGATTATGAAGACTTAATAGGACAAATAACAAGAGACTGTTTAAAATATGGTGTTGTCTTTATATTGAGTACAAGTGGACCAAATACTGTTCGTTATAGATTAAGACAAAACTTTAAACAAAACGTTGTATTACAATTTAATGATGCAGGAGATTATGGAACGGTAATTTCTGGAGTAAGGAAAAAAGAACCATCAAAAGTATATGGTCGTGGATTGATTAGCTTAGATGGAATTTATGAATTTCAAACAGCTTATGCATATAAAGAAGAAAAGTTAACAGAATACGTTAAAATAATATGTGATAAACTTCAAGGAATTTGTGAATACAAAGCAAAAGCAATACCAACATTACCAGAAGTTGTAACAGGAGAGTTGTTATTACCAACATTCCAAAATCTTCACACAGTTCCAGTTGGAATCAACAAAGAAACTTTGGAAACAAGTTTTATCAACTTAGAAGAATCAAATATGTTTATAATGACTGGAGAAGATGTTTCTTCTAATGTAAATTTCTTACAAGCATTTATTAGATTATTACAAAAGAAAGAAAGCATTGCTACGACGGTAATTGATGGAAACTCACTAATTAATAGTAAACAAATTGGAAATAGTAACTATATTCCAGGAGAAGAAATGATAAATAAATTAGATGCTATTTACCAAGATACTACGAAAACTCAAATATGTATGATAACAGGATTAAATGGTATCTTAAACAAATCATCTGTTTCTGATAAACCTAAACTTACAGCATTATTAGACAAAGTTAAAACAGTATCAAATGTTAAGTTTATAATTGTAGATACCATAGATAATATTAAAACAATGAGTTATGAGCCATGGTTTAAAGCAAACGTCAACTTCTCAGAAGGAATCTGGTTTGGAAATGGTATTTCAAATCAATTTACTTTGAAAGTTACAACAAATAGTAGAGTTTTACGTGCCGAAGTTGAACCTAACTTTGGATATGTTATTACCAAAGGTAAAGCAGGTTTAACAAAATGGTTAATAGAAGATTAAGGAGGATATGATATGAATAAAAATAAAATATTAATAGAATTGTCTATTCCCTTAATTGAAAAGACATATGATTTATATATTCCTATTAATAAAAAAGTAGGTACTGTAAAAAAATTAATAGAAGAAGGTCTTCTAGAACTTACAAATAATGATTATATTATTAAAGAAAATAGTAATTTTTATAGTATGGAAACGGGAGAAGTATACGATGTAAATAAAACAATTCGTGAAACGGATTTAAAAAATGGTTCAAGAATTATACTGATTTAGGAGGTAAGGTATGGATTATAACGCTTATGTAAACGCAATAAATAAAGTATTTGAGTGTCTTGCAATCATGAAAGAATCTTGGCCCTCACAAGGGAATTTAACTAATATTGAACAGATTGAAGAATATAAACAATATGTAATTGAAAAATCAAAAGTAATTCAAGAAGAACTAGCTAAAAAACCTAAAATGGAGGAATTAGGCGAATGATAGGAAAACTTACATATGAACAAGTAGAATCTGTCTTAGCTCAATTACAACAATCTGTTGATACAATTAGAAAAGTAGTAGTTAGTATTAATAACGAGGAATTACAAGATTTTATCATTAGTATAGATAGTTATATAAAGTATTTGAGTGGTATCTTAGAAATGAATAGAGAAGCAGACCGTGTCTTGCAAAATTTAAAAGATAGTATATAAAAAGACTTCATCAATTATTTGATGAGGTCTTTTCTTTTACATATTCACATAATCTCGTATTAGGAAAATAATAATTTAAAATATTAGCATAACTACAACCATTATCTGCCAATTGACAAGCACCAAATAAACTAAGTCCTAAAGCATCTCCAAACCCTCTTGTCACAATTACAATATTATTCATATTGACGATAATAGAAAAAAACTGTGATTTTAAATGAAATAATTTTAAAAAGTTTCTACCATCTATGATATTACCAGCAATACTTAATTTTAAAACTTTACCATAAGGAGAAATCTCTAATATTTTAAATTCACTATCTTTTGTAACAACAAATCCTAAAACCTTACTTAAAAACTCATAATTAAAAGAAACACTATCAACGTAAAATGGTGACATCATATCCCAGGGACTTGAAACACTAGATAAATATGGATAACGCTTATCTTTTAAAGTATATCCATAATTAGAAACATGAATAAAAGGATATATATATTGATCTTGATACCATAAAAACATTCCATCTGTTTGTCTAATAGCTTCTTTTAATGTACTTAAAATATTATCATAATCAGAAGAAAAAGCTAACTTATAATAATCAATTGGTTTATAGACAAAAAAATCATTTACTGCTTTTATAACCTTATTTTTATCCATTTCCATATAAGCATAACCTCGATATAGAACAGCCATTGCTTTTAAAACATCAATAGATAAATTAGGAACCATATTAGTTGCCAAAGCACCAAGTAAAAACTCTTCCAAAGTAACTTCTACATGAGTGTTATTCTCTAATTCCAAAGTAACCATAAATCCTAAATTATCATAAGACATCTGTGTAGAAAAAAGTTCAGGCTCTTCTTCTTTGGCAATATGAAAAGCTTTAACAATAATTCCATCAACCACTAAATAAACTTTATTTCCTTGGAACTTTATACCATTATTTTTAATAAAATTATTTGTTCTACGTTTTAAATCTTTATCATCACTATTAGAAGCTAACTCTTTTGAAAACTCATAATTCATAGATAAGTATAAATACAATATATCTTCCACACCATTATTTTTAATTTCATACCTATAAAACATATTCTTCACCTAAATATATTGTGTGAACAAATAAAAATATTTATACAAAAAAAAGAGATTAAAACTCAAAATATTTAAATCTCTTTTTTAAATCACAATCAAGTCCCGTAGTATAACTTAAATTTTTAAAAACTTCATTTAAATCAACATTTCCACCATTTAAATAAGAAAAAGTGTCTTCAATCATCGATTTTGCTAACTTTAAAGCCTTTAAATATAAATCGTAAAAAGATTCTCTACTTGTCATAGAATATGTAGTAGGATTTCTCCATATATGATGATGAAAATTTAAAAAATCAAACTTCTTATTATCTAATGGAGTATGATAACTAATATATTCAAGACGCATAATTTTTTTACTAGTAAAGCAATCTATAAACTTATAAAAAGCTTTTTTTATTCCATATTTATCTTGTCTAAAATATTTTAAATAAAAATTCATGTTTTTTAAAGATTCATAATATATTTGCTCAGCATGATGAAGAGCATACACCTTTTTAAATGTATATCTAACAGTATCATTTAAAGAACTAGAAAATGGTTCTAAGTCAAAACAAAATTTAGCAATAGGAAAATCGTAAGGTTTCTTTTTATTTCTATCCCAAATCAAATAATTATCTAAATAAACTTCCATTAAAGTATGCAAGCTATTATATTTATAGGTACTTTTATCCTCTTTATGAAACGCTCCTGTTTTATAAAAAATATAAGGATGAGCAGTTAAGTCTAGTGCATAATGGCAAATATAGCCACATAAAAACGAAAAAGTATCAATATCATTTATTAAATGATGATCTTTTATATATTGTACTAATGTAACAAAAAACTCTCTTGTCTTTTTCGTATGAGAAATATGTTGTATACGTCTTATTTTCTTATATTTACCAAAGCGTAGTAATCGGTAAAATAAAAAAGAATCTGTACTTTGCCCAAACATTTTAATACGCTCAATAGAAACTTTATTTTTCAATTCGCTAGATAAAGTATCATAGACATCATTTGCAAAATACGCATGAGCAACACTAGCTGGCATAACCATTCCTCCTTAAATAAATTTTATTCTATTATAGCATAAAAATTCACAAAAACTTCATACTTTTCAAAAGACTTTATGATATAATCAATAATAGGTGAGATATATGATAGAAAAGCAATTTAAAAACCTGGACGAACAAATTGAAATATTCAAACATAAAGGGATGATAATACAAGATGAAAGATATGCAA
>CALVSC010000044.1 GCA_944358855.1 uncultured Bacilli bacterium
ATGACTGCTTTTGCTGGTGAAAGTCAAGCTAGAAATAAATATACTTATTATGCTAGTAAAGCACGTAAGGATGGTTATGAACAATTAGCAGCAATTTTTGAAGAAACTGCTAATAATGAAAAAGAACATGCAAAATTATGGTTTAAAGAATTACATGGTGGAGAGATTCCTGATACAGTTACAAACCTAGAAGATGCAGCAGCTGGTGAAAATTATGAATGGACTGATATGTATAAAGGATTTGCTGAAACTGCAAGAGAAGAAGGATTTACAAGACTTGCTGTATTATTTGAAAAGGTTGCTGAAATTGAAAAAGAACATGAAAAGAGATACTTAACATTACTTCAAAATGTTAAAGATGAAAGAGTATTTAAGAAAGATGGAGACAAGATTTGGGTATGCCGTAACTGTGGTTATGTTTATACTGGTAAAGAAGCACTTGCTGTTTGCCCTGTTTGTGCTCATCCACAAAGTTTCATGGAAGTTAAAGCAGATAATTATGAATAATAAAATAGCCATATTGGCTATTTTTCTTTTGTAAAAAAATATAAATATGAAAAAGTTCCTGCGAATATTAACATGCTATTAATTAATCGTCGTTTGCTTTCGTTTTTTATTTCTTGTTCAGTTAAATAAAGAAAAAATAAAATGGTTAATGTTATAGTCCAACCTAATTCTCTTTCATTTTTTGTTTTTAGGTTTGTAAAAAATAGTATTAGGATAATACATAGAATAGTCCAACTTTTATATTCATTCATAATTTAGTATATGTTTTTTTCTTTTTAGTTTATGATATAATGAATTAAGGTGATTTGTATGAAAAAGCACGAATTATTAGTTCCAGTTGGAGATATGGCTTGCTTACAGCAAGCAATTGCTAATGGAGCTGATGCAGTCTATGGTGGATGTCAAAATTTTGGTGCCAGAAAATATGCTAAAAATTTTACGAATGATGAAATAGTAGAAGCTATTCGATTTTGTCATTTATATGATGTTAAATTTTATGCAACAATGAATACATTAGTGAAAAATTCTGAGGTATCATCTTTTCTTTCACAAATTGAATTTTTATATAAAAATGGTGTGGATGCTGTTATTATGCAAGATTTTGGTATGATTTCTTATGTTTTAAAACGTTATCCTAATTTGGAAGTTCATGCTTCTACCCAATTTAATAATTCATCTCATGATGTTGTTAAAATGTTATATGATATGGGAGTAAAAAGAGTAGTTTTATCTCGAGAATTATCTTTAGAGGAGATAGAAAATATTTCTATTCCTATTGAGAAAGAAGTTTTTATTCATGGTGCTTTGTGCATTTCATATTCTGGTTGTTGTCTTATGAGTTCTATGATTGGTGGAAGAAGTGGTAATAGAGGAGAATGTGCTGGCTCTTGTCGATTACCATATCGTTTATATCAAGGTGAACGATTAATTCATGATAATGCGTATTTATTAAGTACTAAAGAGTTAAATACTAGTCCAGCTTTTCGTGATTTGCTAGATAGTGATATATATAGTTTTAAAATTGAAGGCCGTATGAAAAGCCCTGAGTATGTTGGATTTATAACTAAAATGTATAGGGAATTGATTGATTCAAATGGGAAAATATCTGATTTTGAAGAGAAAACAGATCAATTAAAAACTATTTTTAACCGTGAATTTACTTTGGGACATTTATTTGATGTTAACATTAATGATTTGATGAATACAAATAGTCCTAATCATGTTGGCTTAACGATTGGAAAAGTTGTTAACCTTAATACCGAAAAAATTGCTATTTTGCTTGATAGAGATATTCATCAGGGGGATGGAATACGTTTCTTGGAAAGTGGAAAAGGACTTATCGTTAATTATTTATATGATGATAAAGGGTTACTTGTTTCTTCTGTTTCACGTGGGCAAATGTGTTATATAGATAATAAGGTTGGTTTAACAAATAAAGATACTGTCGCTAAAACATCTGATTATTTATTGATGCAGGAAATGAAAAAACTTCCAGCTAGAAATATACCTATTACTTTTTTAGTAAAAGCACATGTAGGAGAGAATTTTTATGTTGAAATAAGTGATGGTATGCATAAAATTCAAATGTCTGGTAGTGTTGTTCAAGAATCTATTACATCACCGGTTAGTGATTTTAGAATTAGAACACAATTGGAAAAATTAGGAGGGACACCATTTGTTAGTCAAGCGACAGTTATTGAGATGGATCAAAATATTTTTATTTCATTAAAAGAAATTAATGAAATACGTAGAAGCTTAGTTCAAAAACTGTTAATACAGAGAATGCAACCAAGATATCAACCAATAATGTCTGATGTAAGTTTTCATAAACTATCGCTCAATGCTAGTCATGATACTTCTTGTTTAGTATATACTAAAGAACAAATGGAAGCTTGCTTAAAATTGAATTTTAAGCGTATATATACTCCTGATTTATCTTTGTTTAAAGAAAATCGTATTCATGAAAATGTGTTTTATATGGCACCTAGGTGTTCATTACATGTAGAGGGTGAGTTACAGTCGCGAAGTTTGATCAGAGATTTTTGTAATTTTAATAATTTTGATACTCTTGTTGGTGATTATACATTAAATGTTTCTAATATTTATACAGCATATTATTTATATGAATTGGGATTATCAAAAATTACGTTATCAGTTGAATTAAATGCTTCGGAGATTAAAGATTTTATTTTTAGTTTTGAAAGAGCTTTTGGATGTATGCCTAATGTTGAAATTGTCGGTTATGGTAGAGTAGAGGACATGATTATCAAAGGGAATATTTTAAACTTAAAAGAGAATAATTATCAGTATTATTTACTTGATTTACATAATCGTAAATTTCCAACATATTTTAATAATGGTAAAACGACTATTTTAAACTTTCAATCTCAAGATATTGAATCCTTTCTTTCTTTGAAGGATATATGTTCTATTCGTTTTCAATTTTTTGATGAAGATGCTACAACAATTAATAATATTGTAAAGAAATATGAATAATTTATTTTCTTGTATTAAAATAGAGCTTTTTATGATAAAATAGTGATAGATAGGAGTGATAATTAGTGGATAAAAAAACTGAGGAAGAGAGAAAAATTCCAGTAAAAAATTATGTTATTTTAATAGTTTTATTTGCTGCTGTTATTGCACTTGTATTATATTTATGTCAATTATATCGTATATATGATGAACATCAAAGGGAAATTCCTGTTATTCGAGACTCTTTATTTGAAATTCAACCAGATGAACTTGAACACTATGTAATGGAAAATCCCACAACAGTTATTTATATGTGTACTGCAGCTGATGAAGGCTGTCGTGATTTTGAAAAAGAGTTTAAGAAATTAGTAGAAAAAGATACTTTGCAAGAAAGTGTTATTTACTTAAACTTGAGTGATGTAAAACAAGACGAGTTTGTTAGCCAGTTTAATGATAATTATCCATATAAGAGACAGTTAGATGTTAATTATCCAGCGTTTGTAGTTTTTGAGGATGGAAAAGTTAAAAGTATTTTACAAGCTGATGAAGATGAAAAATTAAATATATCGGATGTTGAGCAATTTATAAAATTAAATAAGATAGAAGATGAAGTTGAGTAATCTTCTTTTCGTTAGGAGGAAATATGAATCATATAGTTTTGTTTGAACCAGAAATTCCCCAGAATACGGGAAATATTATGAGAACTTGTGTTGCAACAGGTACAAAGTTACATTTGATTAAGCCACTTGGTTTTCAATTAGATGATGCTCATTTAAAAAGAGCCGGAGTTAATTATTTGAATAAATTGGAATATGAAGTGTATGAGAATTTTACTGATTTTGTAAATCATAATCCAGGCGTTTATTACTACTTTACACGTTATGGTAAGAAACCTCATTCTAGTTTTGATTATAGCAATGAAAAAGAAGAAAACTTATATTTTATTTTTGGAAAAGAATCAACAGGAATTCCAAAAGAAATTCTTCAAAAGGATTTAGAACATTGTATGAGAATTCCTATGACTCCGAATGTTAGAGCGTTGAATGTATCTAATAGTGTAGCAATTGTAATTTATGAAGTGTTACGACAACAAAATTATAGAGGATTGTCTTTGGAGGAACCTTCTGATAGTGGCCATAAAGGAGCTAATTATTTAAATAGTTAAGCAAAGTTATTTGCTTTTCTTTTTTTATTAAGGTATAATCTTTAATGTTTATTAAAGGACGTGTTTTTATGTTAAGTAGAAAAGAGGAAATTGAAAGAAGTATTATAACAAAGTTTCGAAAAGATATCTGGAGGAATTTTACCAAAGCAGTTCGAGATTATGAGCTGATACAAGATGGTGATAAAATAGCAGTTTGCATTTCTGGTGGTAAAGATTCGATGTTATTGGCTAAGTGTATGGAAGAGTTAAGAAAACACGGTAAAGCAAATTTTGATATTTGTTATATTGTGATGAATCCTGGATATCGTGATCATATATATCAACAGATTCTTGATAATTCAAAAACATTAGGAATTGATATAAAAATTTTTAAATCTAATATATTTGATATTGTTGATAAGCAAGAAGCTTCTCCTTGTTATTTATGTGCTAGAATGCGACGGGGCTTTTTATATGCTAGAGCACAAGAACTAGGGTGTAATAAAATAGCATTGGGTCATCACTTTGATGATGTTATTGAAACTATTATGCTATCAATTTTATATGGTGGTGAATATAAGAGTATGCCACCAAAATTAAAAAGTACAAATTTTAAAGGAATGGAATTAATTCGTCCTCTTTATTTGGTTCGTGAAAAGTCAATAATAAAATGGTCAGAATACAATCATTTACAGTTTATTAATTGTGCTTGTAAATTTACTGATTCTAATAGTCATTCTTCTAAGAGAGAAGAAATTAAAAAGTTGATTGCTAATTTGGAGGAGATATATCCTAATATAGCAGCTAATATATTTAAATCTTCTGAGAATGTTAATATAGAAACAGTATTGGGAATAAAGAAAGATAATAAGAAAATATCATTTTTGGATTACTATAATGAGTAATATGTATAAAAATTGCTCCTTTTTCTCATAAAAAAAGAGAAAGGAGCTTTTTTATGGCAAAATATAAAGTTGAAATCAGTGGTATTGATACTAGTAAAATTCCAGTTTTAAATTCTCAAGAAATGAATCAATTATTTGAACAGTATAAAAACGGAGATGCTAGTGCTAGAAATCGTTTAGTTGAGGGAAATTTAAAGCTAGTTCTTTCCATTTTAAAAAGATTTCATCATCATGTGGATAATATGGATGATTTATTTCAAATTGGTTGTGTAGGATTGTTAAAGGCAATTGATAATTTTGACTTATCTCATGGGGTTAAATTTTCTACATATGCTGTTCCGATGATTTTGGGTGAAGTCAGACGATATTTAAGGGATAATAATAGTGTAAGGGTTAGTCGCTCCATGCGTGAACTTGCTTATAAGGTATTAAAATATCAAGAACAATATTATTTAAAAAATGGTATTGAATCTAGTCTTAATGATGTTTCTAAAGAGTTAGATGTATCCGTTTATGATATTGTACAGGCGCTAGAGTCTTTGCGTGATCCTATTAGTATATTTGAACCAATTTATTCAGATGGCGGTGATACTATTTATTTGGTTGATCAAATTGAAGATAAAAGTGATACTGCCACTACAGTTTCTATGAGAATATCTTTAGATGATGCGATTAGCGAACTTGATGAGCGGTCTCAATATATTTTGGATGAAAGATTTGTTTTAGGAAAAACCCAAATGGAAATTGCCCAAGATTTAAATATTAGCCAGGCTCAGGTTTCTAGAATCGAAAAAGGAGCTGTTAAACAATTAAAGAAAAATTTACGATAATATGCATATATTTTAGTAGGTGATTTTATGAAGTTGTCTGAGTTACAGAATAAACAAATTGTATCTTTAAAAGATGGTAAAAATATTGGAAATATTATAGATGCTAATGTTATGTCAGATGGCTTTATAGAATCTTTTGTTATTGATTCTAATCATACGTTGTTTTCTTTTAATCGAGATAACAACACTAAAATTTTATGGAAGGATATTGCTAAAATTGGGGAGGATGTTATTTTAGTAAATATTTCAAAATTATGAAAAAATGGAAAATATTGGTAATTTTGGTTTTTGCATCTTATATTTTTAGTTTTTTTATAATTACTATTTTTAGTGGAAAAATTAACAAGATTTTAACTCCATATGTTAATTTTGAAGCTGAACGAATTACAAATAATGTTATTAATTCTGTTGCTAGTTCTATAATTATAAATGATTTAAGCACTTCTCTTTTTAAAATCACAAGAAATGATAGTAATGAAATTGAGTTAATTGATTTTAATTCAAAAAAGGTTAATCAATTATTAACAAAAGTTAATAAACAGATTTATAATAAATTATTGAATTTAGATGAAGGAAATTTAAATGATATATCTTTATCATCTTCTATTGAGGGTGCTAAGTATAAATATATTAATAATGGTTTGGTCTGTGAAATACCTGTTGGTTCTTTATCGGGAAATAGTTTTTTTTCTAATTTAGGCCCAATAATTCCTTTGAAAATGTCTTTTATGGGAATGGTGAGTAGTAGTGTTAGGACAAAAGTCACAAGCTATGGTCTTAATAGTTTATTTTTAGAAATCTATATTTCAGTTGAGATAAAAGAAAGAATTTCTTTACCTAAATCATCAGATGTAATTACAATTGTTTCTGATATTCCTATCGGAATGCAGGTTATATCTGGAAAAATTCCTGATTATTATGGAGGCCTTATTGATAGCAATTCTAAAATGTCTTTTTTTTCTGTTAAATAGAGTGATTGTGTTATAATAAGGATGAGGTGGTAATGTGCAACAGTTTGATATAAATGGAAATTCTTATGAATTAATTGAAGATGATAGTTGTTTTTCTATTGAGCAAGTAAGGGATTATTTAACAGGCTTTTTTGAGCCATTTGATTATATTTTTGGGGATTATTCTGGTGATAAAATTCGCTTAAAAGGTTTTTATGAGTCTTCTCATAAGAATGTAAAAAAATATAATGATATTAAATATTTAGATTTTTATAAAAAAAATTATTGCAATATAGGAGCGAAAACCTTTTTGCTAAAAAAACTTCAAAAAAAATAGTTGTATTTTCTTCAAAATACGATATAATTGTATTATATGGATAATAAAGGGAGGACTAAATTATGAATGAAAAGAAAATGATGAAAATCGTTTCTGATGATGGTTCTAGCGAGGAAGTTGAAGTGATTTTTGCTTTTGAGTTTAAAGATACTAAAAAAGAATATGTTGTATATACTAGAAACGAACGTGATGATGACAATAATGTAACGGTTTATGTTTCAAATGTAGATCGTTCAAATGGTGAAACTAGATTGTTAGGTGTTGAAAGCGAAGAAGAGTGGAATCGCATTAAAGATATATTACGTGAACTAGCTAAAAGTGAATAATGATTGTAAAGAATAAAAAGGAGGTTAATTCAAATGGATAATGTTGTTTTGAAGTCAATTTCTGATTTTGATGTTGCTAGTTTGGCAAATGCTTCACGTAGAATAAAAATAAGCGAGCGTTCACAAAAGGGAATTAGTAAAAAGATTACTTCTTTTTTAAATTCAATTTCACGTGATTCTGTTCCTACTCAAGATTCAACAGAAACAAAGGTAGAAGTTAAGTCAAATAGTGTAGCAAAAGAAAATGTTGAGAAGAAAGTTTCTACTCCTCATTTGGATTCGATTGAGTTGAAAAACGCTGGTATTTTTTCTGAAATTAGTTGGTTAAATGCTGGTAAAAGAGCAATTCGCTTAACTCCAAAAATGTATGAACAAATTGGACTAAATACTGCGTCAGCTAATGTTGAGGAAATTTCTGGTGTAGGAAATTTAACTGATAATGTTTCTGGTGAGAGTACTGAGAATAATGTTACAAATGTTGTGGAGGAATCTACTCCTGAAGTAGTTTCAGAAATTGATTCTTCTAAGGTTCAAGAAAGTGTTAACGACGCATTTGTGTTTACGCCTGTAGAAGTACCAACTCCTCCTATTTTTATGACGGACGAATCTAGAAAGCCATCTGGTGTTAAAAAGTCTTCTTTAGCACCTGCTAAAGTTAAAAAATATAGACAGAAGAGTATTGATGAACTTCCAAGATTTACTAATAGTTCTTTATTTAATTCAGTTGAGAATAATGAAATTTCTTCTGAAGTTAAGGTTCCAGAAGAAAATAAGAATATAGAATCTGTTTCTCGTGAGATGCCTGTTGTTGTACCAGTTAGAGAGGTTGTAAAGGATAGATTTAAGATTGTAGAAACTCCTAGCGAAGTAAAAACTGATGTGATACAAAATGTTACTGATACGCAAATTCCAATTCATTCTGATGATCAAGATGTTTCAGCAATTTTGAAAGAAATTCGAAGCCTTGAAGAACAAAAAGCACAAAGTATGCGTGATATGGAATTAGCAAAACAACAGTTTGAGGAAAGTGTTAAAACATTACAGGATTCTGAGAAAAAAGTTGAAGATGCTCAAAAGAGTAGAGCTAGTGCTTTAGCTAGAGTTGAAGAAATCAGAAACACTTTGAAAGCCGGAATTGAAGAAGATAATAAGTCTGTTATGGATTTTAAACAAAAGACTGAAGATAATTATAAGGAAATTGATAAAAATACTGCTCAAGTTGAAAAAACTAATGCAGGAACTCAAGAATTGCTTACTGGTATTCCAGTAGTTGCTTAAATTAGAAATGGAATAGTGATTAAGCACTATTCTTTTTTTCTTTTCTTATGCATATTTTTTATTATGAAAGATTATATAGATTTTGTTTTGTGCAAATTTTATCATATTAATAACATTCCATTAAAAAAATATAATAGTATTTATTATTTTTTCTTTAATGGAAAATATTTCCAATTTTTTAAAATTGATAATGTTATGTATTTTTCTTTTTTGCTAAAATATATAAAAATACAAATTGGATGTCCTAATTTTTATCTTGTTAATAATATTAATAATGATTTCTTATCTTTTTATGATAGTACGTATTTTGCTTTAATTCAATTCGAAGATAATAATATATGTGAGAAAATTGATGTGGAAATTTTAAATCCTATTGTTGTAAATTCTAATGATTATTTGTTATGGAATGTTTTATGGGAGCATAAAGTTAATTATTATGAGAGGATATATTTTGAAAAATTAATTAATGTTGATTTTTTTAAGGATAGTTTTTTTTATTTCGTTGGTTTGGCAGAAAATGCTATTAGTTATTTCAAATATAATATTTCTGAATTTGATTTAAGAAAATTACAATTGTATTTATGTCATTACAGAATTACAAGCGACAATTATTTTAACATTTTTAATTTTAAGGTTGATTATAGGAGCAGAGATATTGCTGAGTTGATAAAGTTGGCTTTCTTTGATGATAATATTAATTTTGATTTAAGTTTAATTTTATCTAAATTGAATTATATTGATGCACTACTTCTTTTTTCAAGAGTTTTATTTCCAACATTTTATTTTGATTATATTGATTCATATTTAGATAATGAAGATGAGAGAGAGAGAAGAACAACAATATTTAATTTGACGTTTTATAAAAGGTATGAAAATTTTTTGATGATTTTCTATAATAAAATTAGTGGAATTTTTTCTATTCCAGAAGTTAATTGGATAAAAAAAAGAATGTTATGATTCATTCTTAACTTCTTTAACTTCCGGGATTTCGTTTTTAATTATTTGTTCTATGCCTTCTTTTATTGTAATATCCATCATTGGACAGCCTTCGCAGGCACCCTTTAGTTTAATATATACAATTCCATCTTCATATCTTATAAACTCAAGATCGCCTCCATCATTTATTAAAAAAGGTCTTATTTTTTCTATTAATTTTTCAATTTTTTCAGTATTTTCTTCCATTTTTTTCACCAGGTTTATTATACAATTATTTAAAAAATTAGTAAAGTATGTTTTTCTTGTTTCATTTTTCTTTTAATGGTATACTTTTTATGGGAAGTGTTATAATGAATCAATATAAAAAAGGCGAAATTGTTACAGGGTGTGTAACGGGCATTGAAAAATATGGGATTTTTGTAAGTTTAGATGATTATTATAGTGGTCTTATACACATTTCAGAAATTTCAGATTTGTTTGTAAAGAATCCAGGTGATTATGTTCATATAGGTGAGACAATAAAGGCTAAAGTTATTGATGATAGTGATGTTGATACATATCATGTTAAACTAAGTATTAAGGATATTGATTATAAAATTAATAAAAAAAGGAAAAGAAAAATTTTAGAAACGAAAAGTGGATTTTCAGGTCTGGCTGAAGCATTGCCTTCTTGGATTTTACAAAAGAAAAAAGAAATATTGAAAAAAAACGAAAAAAATTAGTTTGATAGTATTGACAAACCCTATAAATATTGGTATATTTAGTACTGTCAACTGACATTTTGGGCGATTAGCTCAGTTGGTTAGAGCACCTGCCTTACAAGCAGGG
>CALVSC010000045.1 GCA_944358855.1 uncultured Bacilli bacterium
ATTTTCACTCCATTTTCTTCATATAATTTTTTGTTTTCTTTATCTGTTGGTTGACAGATAATATTTTCTGTTAAATTTTGACCTGTTGTTTCATTTACTACTGGTTTTTTATTTTCATCTACAAGTGTTGTGGTACATCCTGTTGTAAATATTAGTAGTAATAGTATGACTAATACTTTTAGCTTATTATTTTTTTTCATTTCTTTTCCTTCCTATTTATTAAAAGGGATTGTAATTTTTGATTTAGACCATTGTAATCTAAATATTTCCCCTTCTCTCTTAATATTATAATATAGTCTTTCTTTTTTATATAGTCTTTTTCTAAATTATCTATTATTGCTCTAAGCTGCCTTTTCTTTTTATTCCTATAAACAGCATTTCCTAATTTTTTTCCAACAGAAATACCATATCGAGCATAGGCTTCGTTATTATCATCATAATAAACAATAAAGATATCATTAATAAGTCTATGTTTTCTTTTAATTATTCTATCAAAGTCATATTGATGTTTTACTACAAATTGTTTTTTCATCTTTTCACCTCTTTATAAGTAAAAAACCACTGTTTTAGCAGCGGTAATTATTTACAAAGGCTTTTACGTCCTTTGCGACGACGACGATTTAAAATATTTGTTTTTTTACGTGCAAAAAATCCTAATTTTTTTGATTTTTTACGGTTGTTTGGTTGATATGTTCTTTTCATCTTCTCTCCACCTCCAGACATAAATCTACATTATTATAATAATAATATGGGGTTTTTGTCAATCATTACAATTGAATTTTCTTTATTAACAGTTTCCACAACGGTGTTGAAAAGTTTTTTCAACAATGTTAATAAAAATCTGTGGAAAATGTGGAAAAGGGGTTTTTAACTTTATTTTATCTACATTTTTCTTGTGGAATACTTTGTTAATTACTTGTGATTTCTTTTTTTTTTAGTTTTTCTATTCCTTTTTTCAACATTTTGAGCTAAACTATTGGTATAATTTTTACTTGTGGGGAGATGGTCGAATGAATGTGGAACTTTTGTGGTCTAAATTTCTAACAGAAGTTAAAGATGATTTGACCTCTCTATCTTTTGATACTTGGTTTAAAGACACACAATTATATAAACTTGATGATGGAAAAGCATTTATTATTGTTCCAATGCCAATACATAAAAAACATTTAGCGGATAATTATTCAGATTTGATTTTATCTCATTTAAATAATATAACGGGAACAAATTTTGAACTTGTCTTTTTATTAAAAGAAGAAATGGAAGAAGAGGAAAAAAAGAAAAAAGAAACTGAAAAAACACAGAAAAAGGTTGAAGAAGCCTATATTTCTAATGATTTTCACGAAGAAGTAGGGGTTCCACATAATCATTATCAATCTAATTTAAAAAGTGAATATACATTTGAAAACTTTATCGTTGGAAATAGTAATAAATTTGCACATGCGGCAGCACTTTCTGTAGCCGAAAATCCTGGTAATATGTATAATCCTTTATTTATATATGGAAACAGTGGACTAGGGAAGACGCATTTAATGCACGCAATTGGTAATTATATAACGAAGAATAGTAATCGGCGAGTATTATATGTCACTTCTGATCAATTTATTCAGGATTTTATTGGTATTAATAAAAAGGACGAGAAGGGGACTAACTTTAATTATATTGACTTCTTTAAAAACAAATACAGAAATATTGATGTTCTAATTATTGATGATATTCAATTTTTAGGTGGGGCTACTCAAACACAACAAGAGTTTTTCCACACATTTAATTCTTTATACGATGATAGTAAGCAGATTATTATTTCCTCAGATCGTTCTCCGGATGATTTAAAACTACTAGAAGATCGTTTGAGGACGAGATTTTGTTGGGGATTAACAGTAAATATTTTTCCACCGGATTTTTCGTTACGTACTGAAATATTAAAAAAGAAAATTATAGCTGGTAATTTAGAAAAAGAAATACCTAATGATGTTGTGGAATATATAGCATCTAATATTGGAACCGATGTAAGACAATTAGAGGGGTCTATTAATCGATTGATTGCTTATTCTGCAATGATGGGTGGTGCTGAAATAACATTAGATTTAGCAATTGAAGCTCTTAAAGATTTTATAAGTAAAGGGTTAGGTGAAAAGAACGATATACAAAGAATCCAAAAAATTGTATCTGAGTATTTTCAAATTTCTGTCGAAGATATTAGAAGTAAAAAGAGAAGTTCAAACATTGCTTTTCCTAGACAGATTGCAATGTACCTGTGTAGAACGATGACTAATGAGTCATTTCCTAAAATAGGAACAGAATTTGGTGGAAAAGATCATACTACAGTTATGCATTCTGTTTTAAAAATAGAAAAAGAGATAAAAGTTAATAAAGATTTAGCAAATATTATAGAAAAGTTGAAAAAGGATATTGGAAATGTGTAAAAAAAGGGCAAAACTTTACTTTTTCCACAAGTAAAAATATGGTAAAATTATTATAGAATCTTGATAAAAACAAGTTTTGCACTTTTTCCACAGTAATAATAATAAAAACATAAAAAAGAAAGAAGGAATAAATATGAAATTAACAATTAAAAAAGAATTACTTTTGAATGCTTTAAATAAGGTGTCTAAAGCTATCTCAACTAAGAATTTAATTCCAGTTTTAGCAGGAGTTAAATTTGATTTAAAGAAAAAAGGGTTGATTTTAACTGCTAGTGATAATGATATTACTATCCAAACGACTATTGATGCTACTAACAATGATGATTTTAGAATTGAAGAAGAGGGTAGTATTATTATTCAAGGAAAGTATATTTTAGATATTGTTCGTAAGTTACCTGATAAATATATTAATATAGAAGTTTTTGATGAATTAAAAATATTAATATACACAGAAAATAGTGAATTTAATTTAAATGGAATTAGTGAAAGTGAATATCCTAATATTGGTTTAGAAGAGAGTAAGAAAAAAGTTCATGTTAAAGCTTCTGTATTTAAAGATATTGTAAATCAAACAGCTTTTGCTGCCTCTAACGAAGAAAGTAAACCTGTTCTTACTGGTATTAACTTTAATATTGTAGGAGACGTATTAGAATGTAATTCAACAGATTCTTATCGTTTGGCAAGAAAGGTTGTTAAATTAGATAGTGCTAGTGAAGAAAATTATAATATAGTTATACCTAGTCATAATATTTTGGAATTTTCTAGAATTATTGATGATGAAGATGGGGATGTAGAGTTACATATTTTCAATAATAAAATATTATTTAAGATTGGTAATCTTAAATTTGAGTCTCGTTTGATTAATGGAACTTATCCTAATACTTCTAATTTATTACCTGAAGAATCTTATTTAGTTGTTAGTACTAATTTAAATGCCTTCTATGACGTAATTGATCGTGTTAGTATATTAACTAGTGATAAAGAGAAAAATATCGTTACATTGGAAACTAAGGGGGATATTTTGGTATTAAAGAGTTCTTCTGTTGAAATAGGTAGGGTAGAAGAAAAAATGCCTATTACTAAAAATAATAATGAGGATATTAAGATATCTTTTAGTGCTAAATATATGATGGAAGCATTAAAAAGTTTTTCCACAGAAACTGTTGATATTCATTTTGTTGGAGAAATTAAACCAATTTTGATTAAATCCAGTGAAGACGAGACATTAACTCAATTAGTTTTACCAATCCGTACTTATTAATAAATAATTTAAAAAACTTCGAAATTTTCGGAGTTTTTTTTATTTTTTTAGAATAATATATATGAAAAGTAATTTTCAGTTATTTTGACAGAATTCGACAAAGAAGAATGTTAAAATAGTCATAATTTCATGTTTAGGAGGGGGAATTTATATGGAATATGAAATTAATAAGGGTACCTTAGCTATTGTCCCAAATGAAATGGATGATAGTTTGGTATACGAAGATGATGATAGGTTTTTAATTCATCAAACTCCATTTGAAATAATGGAAGAAAGCTGTAAATATTTTGGAAGTACATATGAAGGAAGAAAAGAAAGTGCAAAGTCTATTTTAGGTGCAGAATATAAAGTTCCTGTTATTGTGGAAGATTCTGATAATTTAATTGTTTTTCCTACAACATCACCTAAGTCTGAGGATTGTGTTTGGATATCTTTAAAAAGAATACAATCTTTTGATAAAGTAGATAGTAATAATACGAAAATTATTTTTGATAATAATCAGGAAATTATTGTTCCAGTTTCGTATAGAATGTTAGAAAATCAAGTTTCTAGAGCAGCTAGATTAGATTTCATGATGAAAAAGAGAAAATCATCCTTATAAAAAGTACTCATAAAATCACTTTTCCCTACCTAAATCGCTTATTTTATGCTATAATATATATGTATGTATAGGAATACTGAAATAGGGGATAGGTGATTATATGAGTCTTTTTTTTAGGTCTGATTGAAAATCACTAAATTAAATCTAGTAAATTTTAGAAATTATTCTAATTTGGCAATTAAGTTTGGCGATGGTATGAATATTTTTGTTGGAGATAATGCTCAAGGAAAGACTAATATATTAGAAGCAATTACTTTTTTAGCTTTAACTAAGTCTCATCGATTAGGGGTTCATCCTAATGTTATTATGTTTAACAAAAATAAAGCAAAAATAAAGGGAGTTGTTAAGAAAGATAAAATAATATCTAAATTAGAAATAAATATTCAGGAAAATGAAAAAAAATTATATGTTAATCAAACTGAAATTAGAAAAGTTGCTGATTATATATCTAATTTAAATGTTATTGTATTTTCACCGGACGATTTAGAGATTATTAAAGGATCTCCTAATGTTCGAAGAAACCTATTAAACATACAATTATCACAAATTTCTAAAGTTTATTTAAATATTTATAATGAATATAATAAGTTACTTAGAACGAGAAACGAATATTTAAAGGTTTTGTTTCAAAATTCAATTGCTGATTCTAATTATTTAGATATTATTACTAATAAGTTGATAGAAAAAGCTATTGTTATTTATCAAAAACGTAGGCAGTATATTGATTTAATAAATAATAATATTAATTCTTATTATAATGATATTAGTGGTGAAAATGGTATTGTTGTAAAATATGAACCTAATATAGAATTTGAATCGTTTGAGAGTGAAGAAATTAGAAAAACATTAAAACATTATTATAAGAAAAATTATAAAAAAGAGTTGAATTATGGTATGACTTTAGTTGGACCACATAGAGATGATTTTTCTTTTATTTTAAATGCTGTTAATTTAAAGTTTTTTGGTTCACAGGGACAACAAAAAACAGCTGTATTAGCTCTTAAATTATCAGAAATATCTATTTTTGATGAATTTTTAGGAACTAAACCTGTGTTATTGTTAGATGACATATTTAGTGAGTTAGATTTAAAGAAAAGAAATCGTCTTTTAAAATTAATTCATGATAATATTCAGAGTATTATAACTACTACTGATTTAAAAAATATAAATAAGAAATATTTAGTAGATGCTTATATATACAATGTTAAAGATGGAAAAGTTGAAAGAAAGTAGGGATAATTATGAATGATGAAAAAGTTGAAAAAGAATATGATTCATCCTCAATTCAAGTTCTTGAAGGCTTAGAGGCTGTTAGAAAAAGACCAGGTATGTATATCGGTACAACTAGTTCGAGAGGTCTTCATCATTTGGTTTGGGAAATTGTTGATAATGCTATCGATGAAGCTTTAGCAGGTTATTGTACTCATATTGAAGTTGAAATTGGTAAGGAAAATACAATTACTGTTAAAGATAATGGTCGAGGTGTTCCAGTTGAAATTCATCCTAAAACAGGGAAAAGTACTGTTGAAACTGTTTATACGGTATTACACGCTGGTGGTAAATTCGGTGGTGGAGGATACAAAGTATCTGGTGGATTACACGGTGTAGGTGCTAGTGTTGTTAATGCATTATCTCTTTGGATGGAAGTTAGAGTGTATAAACATGGAAATGTTTATTTTCAAAGGTATGAAAACGGAGGTCATCCTGTTGAAGATTTGAAAATAATAGACAAATGTGATGAAGATAGGACAGGAACAACTGTTACTTTTAAACCAGATCCTGAAATTTTTGAAGAAACAACAATATTTGATTATGAGGTACTTAAAACTCGTTTACGTGAATTAGCCTTTTTAAATCGTGGTTTACGAATCAGTTTATATGATTTAAGAGAAGATGATAAGAAAGACTCTTTCTGCTATGAAGGTGGAATAAGTGAATATGTGGCTATGCTAAATAAAGATAAGAAACCTATTCATGACACTATTATTGATTGTATGGGAGTTGAGAATGATATTTCATTAGAAGTAGCATTGCAATATAATGAAAGTTATAATTCTAGTATTTATTCCTTTGTTAATAATATCAATACTCCTGAGGGAGGAACACATGAGGATGGTGTTCGTCGTGCTTTGACACGTATTTTGAATAAGTATGCAACAGCTAATGGTTTATTGAAAAATAATGATGATTCTTTAACTGGTGATGATGTTAAAGAGGGTTTAACTATGATTGTTTCAATTAAACATCCTAATCCACAGTTTGAAGGTCAAACAAAAACTAAACTTGGTAATAGTGAATGTAGAGGTATTTCTGATAGAATTTTTTCAGCTGCCTTTGAGAGGTTTTTAATGGAAAATCCAGATCAAGCTCGAATTATAATAGAAAAGAGTATGACTGCTTCTCGTGCAAGAGTTGCTGCAAAAAGAGCGAGGGAATTAACTCGTAGAAAAGGAGATTTGGATGTTACTAATTTCTACGGAAAACTTTCTGATTGTAAAAGCAAAGATCCTTCTGAGTGTGAAATCTTCTTGGTTGAGGGAGATTCGGCTGGAGGTTCAGCTATTAAAGGAAGAAATAGTATGACACAAGCTATTTTACCTTTACGTGGTAAGATATTGAATGTTGAAAAAGCAAGACTTGATAGAGCTCTTGCTAATGAAGAAATTAGAACCATTATTACTGCATTTGGTACTGGAATAGGTGATGATTTTGATTTAAGTAAATTAAGATATGATAAAATTATCATTATGACTGATGCTGATGTTGATGGATCACATATTCGTGTACTTTTATTAACTTTATTTTATCGTTTCTTTAGACCTATTGTTGAGGCTGGTCATGTTTATGCTGCTCAACCTCCTTTATTTGTTATAAAGCATGGTAAAAATATAAAGTATGTTTTGAACGAGCAGGAAAGAGATGAATATTTAGCAACTCTAGCTCCAAATACTAAATATGATATTATGCGTATGAAAGGTTTAGGAGAAATGGATGCAGAAGAGTTAAATGAAACAACTATGGATATTGAAAAACGTGTTTTACGTCAGATTACTGTAGATGATGCCATGGCGGCAGATGAAACTTTTTCTAAACTTATGGGTGATGAAGTTGCACCTAGACGTGAATTTATAGAAGAAAATGCTGTCTATGTACAGAATTTGGATATTTAGGAGGCGTTTGTTGAATGGATAGATTAGAACAGAATAATATTGTTAAAGAAGTTAGGGATTCTTTCCTTGAATATTCTATGAGTGTTATTGTATCTCGTGCTTTACCTGATTTAAGAGATGGTTTAAAGCCTGTTCATAGACGTATTTTATATTCTATGTATGAATCAGGATATACTCCTGATAAACCTCATAAGAAGAGTGCTAGAATTGTCGGAGATGTTATGGGTAAATATCATCCACATGGGGATTCTAGTATTTATGAAGCAATGGTTAGAATGGCTCAAGACTTTTCTTATCGTTATATGTTAGTTGATGGTCATGGTAATTTTGGTAATATCGAAGGATATGGCGCTGCAGCAATGCGTTATACTGAATCTAGACTTTCTAAGATTTCATTGGAATTATTAAGAAATATAAATAAAGATACAGTTGATTTCGTACCTAATTTTGATGAATCTGAAAAAGAACCTGAAATTTTACCATCTCGTTTTCCAAATATTTTAGTAAATGGAACTATGGGAATTGCTGTTGGTATGGCTACAAATATTCCACCACACAATTTAAAAGAAGTAATTGATGGATGTATTGCTTATATTGATAATCCTGATATTGATGTAGATGGTTTAATGCAATATATTAAAGGTCCTGATTTTCCTACTGGGGCTACAATTTTAGGAAATAGTGGTATTAAAAAGGCTTACGAAACGGGTAGGGGAAGTATTACGATCCGTAGTAAAGCAAGAATTGAAGAAAAGAATGGAAGGCATTATATTATTGTTGATGAAGTTCCTTATGGAATAAATACATTAGAATTAAAAAATAAGGTTGCTGAATTAGTTCATAATAAGACAATTGATGGTATTACAGACTACCATACTGATTTGAAAAATGGAGTAAAAATTACAATTACTTTGAAAAAAGATGCTAATCCACAGGTTGTTCTTAATAATTTATATAAGCATACTGCTTTTCAAACTAATTATGGTATTATTTTCTTAATGCTTGATCAGGGTGTACCTAAAACTTTAGGTTTAAAAGATATTATTTCTAAGTATATTGATTATCAAAAAGAAATAATTATTCGTCGTACTAAGTTTGATTTAGCTAAAGATGAAGCAAGAGCTCATATATTAGAAGGTTTAAAAATAGCTTTAGATCATATTGATGATATTATTCAATTAATTAAATCTGCTAAAAATGATGAAGAGGCGATGAATGGCTTAAGAAATAACTATAAATTGTCAGAAGCTCAAGCACAGGCTATTCTTGAAATGAAATTAAGACGTTTAACTGGATTAGAAAGGGATAAAATTGAAAACGAATTAAAAGATTTGCTTGCAGAGATTGAGGAGTTGAAGTCTATTTTGGCTAGCGAAGCTAAAGTATTACAGATAATTAAAGATGAAATGACCGAAATAAAAAATAAATATGGTGATGAACGTCGTACTAATATTGATATGACAGCTATTGAGTATATTGAGGATGAGTCATTGATACCAGTTGAAGATATTATTGTAACTTTAACAAATAAGGGTTATATTAAACGCTTGAGAGCCGATACATATAGAACACAAAATCGTGGTGGAGTAGGAGTTAAAGGTATGTCTACTAATGAAGAGGATTTTGTTGAACAATTAGTATCAATGAAAACGCATGATTACATATTATTCTTCTCAAATAAAGGTAGAATATATCGTATGAAAGGATATGAAGTTCCTGAATTTAGTCGCCAATCTAAAGGATTACCTATTATTAATTTATTACCATTGGAAAAAGGTGAGAACATTAGTTCGATTATATCTTTGTCTGCAGAAAATGAATTATATAAATATTTAGTATTTGTAACAAGACAAGGTATTATTAAACGTACAGAATTATCTGAATTTGATAATATACGTAAAAGTGGTAAGATTGCGATTAGCTTAAAAGATGATGATGAATTAATTTATGTAGGTGTAACTACAGGAAATGATGAGATTGCTATAGGCGCTAATAATGGCAGAATGGTAAGATTTGTAGAAGATGAAGTTCGTGTTATGGGACGTAGCGCTTCCGGAGTTAAAGGTATTGATTTAGATGATAGTAAGGTAATAGGTGCTGAAGTTATTAAACCAGGAGATTTAATACTTATTGTTACTGAAAACGGATATGGAAAGAAATCTGAAGTTGATGAATATAGATTAACACATAGAGGAAGTAAGGGTGTTAAAGCTTTAAATATTACGGATAAGAATGGAATGATGGTTGCATTGAGATGTGTTCATCCTAATGAAGAAAATGATTTGATGATTATGACAGATAGTGGTATTATTATTAAACTTCCTTTGGAACAAGTTTCAACTTTAAAAAGAGCAACACAAGGAGTTCGTTTAATTAATTTAAAAGATGATCAAAAGGTTTCAACAGTAACAATTGTTGCTAAAGAAGATGAAAGCGAAGAAATAGTTAATGAAAACGCAGGTAATTCTCCTGTGGAAAACCAATAATAATTATTTAAAAAAACGCAATTGATGAAAATTAAAGCTGCTAAAAGTTTTGATTTTTGGAAAAAAATTGTGTTTTTTTATTGTGTTAAAAATCAATTTACCCCTTATAAAATAAAGAAATAATTAATTTTAAAATTTTGATTTTTACCAATTTTATTTTTATTTAAAAACGCAAATGACTAATTTTACAATTTTATTAATTGTATTTGTGGATAAATTTTTTTGTTAATACTATCATAAAGTTATATATATATATTTAAATGGTTGTGGAAAACATCATTTAAAGTATATTTAAAATTTTAACTTAATTTATATAAATTTTAATAATGAAAAATTGTTATTTGAAAATAAAAACAGAGAAATTATTTCCCGGGAAATAAATATTGTATATATCAGATAAGTAGTGGAAAAAGAAATGCTTTACGTGGAATATAAAAAATAAGTTATATAATTAAAAAAAGAAAAAGATGTTGTGATATTTAAACGGAGAAGTTATTTCCCGGGAAATAAAATAATG
>CALVSC010000046.1 GCA_944358855.1 uncultured Bacilli bacterium
CCACTCATTTCATAAGGATATTTTTGTAAGACATCTTGTATATCTAGTTTTCTAGCTATTTCATTTACTCTTCTTTCAATATCTCTTACACTTTTATTTTGTATAGATAAAGCTAAAGCAATATTTTCATAGGCAGTTAAAGTATCTAACAAATTGAAATCTTGGAAAATAAAACCTAGTTCATGACTTCTATATTTATTTAACTTATTTCCTTTTAGTTTGGTAATATCTATACTATCGACATAAATATGACCAGCTGTTACCCTATCTATTGTTGAAATACAATTTAGTAAAGTTGTTTTTCCAGAGCCACTTGCTCCCATAATAGCAACAAACTCTTTTTCTTCTACATCTAAAGAAATACCATCAATTGCTTTTGTTAAGTTTGATTTATTTCCATAATATTTTTCTATATTATCTATTTTTAATATTTGACTCATTTTTCTCTCCTTTCTTGTATTTCATTATAGATTAGTATTATTTCTTTGTCGTTTGTTTTATCTAACTAAATATTACAATTTTGTAATAAAAAAAGTCTTTATTAGACTATTTTTTGGCTACTTTATAATAATCATTTTTAATAAACGTTATTTTTACTAGAGTAAACTCATTTTCTTTAGATTTTATATTAATTTTATGACCTAATTTATTTATTAACTTTTTTACAATGTATAATCCCATACCAGTAGAATTTTTATTACCTCTTCCATTACTACCAGTATAAGTTTTATCAAATACTCGTGGTAAATCTTCTTCTTTTATCCCTATACCATTATCATAAATCGCTAAATCAATATGATTTTTTTCTTCTTTGGCAAGTATTTTTATATATGCATTTTGTTCTTTACTATATTTTATACTATTATCAATTATCTGATTTATTATAAATTCTAACCATTTTGAATCAGTTAATACTTCTATATCTACATCACTTACAATAAAATCTATTTTCTTTTCTAATAAAATATCTTTATTTTTTAAAGCAATATTACTAATTACTTTTCTTAAATTAATAGGTTTAATCAAATAATCTTTTTCAGCATTTTCACTTCTTACATAATATAATATTTGTTCTAAATAATTGTCTAGTCTAGATAGTTGCTCCTGCAATTTTTTATCTTCATTTTTATTATGTAACATCAAAGTAAGAGCAGATACTGGCAATTTAACTTCATGTATCCATAATTCTACATATTCTTTAAAATCTTCACTTTTCTTTTTATATTCATTTATTTTTTCTATCATGGATTTATCTATTTCATATAAAGAATTCGTTAATATTTTTCCTTCTAGGAAATTTGGTTCTGTTAGTGTTTCTACTATTAGATATTTTTGATCTAAATTATTAAGTTTTGTTTTAAAGTCATTATAAAAACTTATCTTTTTATAATACGTTATTATTACCTCTATTAGAAATGAACATAAATATATAAAAGTAATTGCTAGTATAGCAGATAATGTTACTTTAAAAGCAAATAATATTAAAAGAATAATTATTAATGTAATTATCCTTATAATAATATTAGATATGTTATCTTTTATAAACTCCTTTTTATTCATGTAATATATACCCTTGACCCTTTCTTGTTTCTATTTTTTCTTCTAAATTCATTTCTTTTAATTTACTACGTAATCTAGAAATATTTACAGTTAAAGCATTATCATTTATGTACTCATTATTATTCCATAAATCTGTCATTATTTCATCTCTTGTTACAATACGACCTTTATTCTGTAATAAATATAAAAATATTATCATTTCATTTTTGGTTAATATTATTTCGTTTTTATCACTTTTTAATATTCCTTTTTGGGGTATTACTTTTATGTTGTAATAATTTAGGGTTTCTTGATTATTCATACTTCTTTTTAATACTGCTTCTATTCTTAAAAGAAGAATCGTTGGGTTATAGGGCTTTGTAATATAATCGTCTGCTCCATAAGACATAGATAAAACTTCATCTAATTCATTATTTTTACTTGTTACCATAATAATTGGTGTATTTTGTTCTTTTCTAATTTGTTGTAGAAGTGTTTCACCATTTAGTTTTGGTAAGTTAATATCTAGTAAAATCAAGTCATTTTGTTCTCTTTTTAGCTCTTCTAATATATTAGAAAAGTCTGTTGTAATTGTTGCTTCTAGGCCTGCATTTTCTAATAGTTCTTTTAGTTCTTTAGCTAATGATAAATCATCTTCAACTATTTTTATTTTGGGCATTTTGTTTCCCCCTTTTATTTTAACTTTTTTAGTTCTTGTTCTAGTTTTTCTAATACTATTTTTATATTATCATGAAAAACGAGGTCACATTTATTATCCATTGGTGTTATATCTTTATTTATTAATACCAAATATTTACCTTGAAAATAAGTAATAAAACTTGCTGCCGGATATACATTTAGTGATGTTCCACCTATAATTAATACTTCGGCTTTTTTGATTAGTTCAATTGCCTTGGTAATATTTTCTATTTGTAATTCTTCTTCATATAAAACAACATCAGGTTTTATGATTCCACCACAAGTACATGTCGGTATTTCATCATTTGAAAAAACAGTTTTAGCATCATAAAACTTGTGACATTTCATACAATAATTTCTATGAATAGATCCATGTAACTCAACTACATTATTACTTCCAGCTTCTTGATGGAAACCATCTATATTTTGGGTAATAATACCATTTAATAAATTATTTTTTTCTAGTTCTGCTAAAACATAATGAGCTTTGTTGGGCTTATAGTTTAAACTATTTAGTTTATCTTTATAAAATTTATAGAATTCTTCTGTATGAGTAATAAAAAAGTGATGAGAAAGTATTTCTTCTGGTGGATAGTCATATTTTTCATGATATAGACCATCTTTACTTCTAAAATCTTTTAAACCGCTTTCGGTTGATACTCCTGCTCCTCCGAAAAAAACAGTATTTTTAGATTCTTTTATTATTTTAGCTAGTTTCTCTATTTTATTTTCTGACACTTTTTTTCGCTTCCTTTGTCGTAAAGTCGTTGTATTCATCTACTACCTTGAATCCAGCTTTACATTGTACTGGTATATCATCTAGTCCTTCTAACGAACCATATCGATGATAAATAGTCTCAAACATATGAGCTTTTACTTCATTTTTCCTCTCTTGTGTTGCTTGCCAATAATCAATTTCATCTACTCTTTGTAAACAGATAGCAATTTGTAATCGTCTTATTTCACTCTCAAAGTAATCATAGAGACCTTTTCTTTGTAATTCGTCTCCTATTTCATCGGCTACCCTAAAAATTTCGTCAATATGTCCGTTATCTTGAAAGTTTTGGGCAGATACACCACTTGTAATATCTCTTCGATAGAAATAGTTGTGTGTTGGAACTTCTACTACAGTATCCGCTTCTAGAAATCTAGTAAAACTAAATGCTGCATCTTCAAACATACAATCTAATATTTTATATCCTTTTACCGTATCTTTTCTAAATATTTTATTACATAATGATGGACTTTCATTAAATATTTCTTCTTTTTCTACTTTTGGATGGACTACCTTAGGTACCCCTTTTGCCATTTCACTAAAATTTTCTTGTCTGTAACCACTAGTTTTAACAAAAACTACTCCTGTTGTTATTAGTTCTGGATTATTATATTTTTCTGCTGCTTGCAATAGTTCTTGATACATTCCAGGATTTATATAGTCATCACTATCTAAGAAAGCAATATAATCTCCTGTTGCAATTTCTATTCCTCTATTTCTTGTTTCTCCTTGACCAAGATTTTGTTCATTTTGATAAATTCTAATGTTAGGATATTTTCTGCCATATGATTTTACTATTTCTAAAGAATTGTCTATTGATTTATCATCAATTATAATAATTTCTATATCTTGTTCTGTCTGCTCTACTAATGAGTCTAGACAATCTCTTATTTCTTCTTCACTATTATATACTGGTACAATTACACTTAATTTTGGCATAGCTCCTCCTCTTATTTATGTGGTATTGCTCCTTGTTTATATTTACTTTTATCATAAAACGTGCAGTGTCCATTTTTGGCATGAGCAACACCTAATATAAAGCCGGGACTAATTACAAGTCCATTCGAATTTACATCATAAAACTCTTCTATATCTCTTCTATTTACACTATTTCCTCTTATTTTATCATTAGGAAGTGCGAAGAGAACAGCAGTTTGTTCTGATGCCCAATCAGCTTTTAACTGTATTGCTATATCTACTCCAGTAAACAATCTGTTTAATGGACTTAATTGTTGATATCTATCTGTTGGAACACCTGTACTAAGTACTTCTTCTAATTCTTCGTCAGAATCTACTTTATACATTCTTAGTTGATAACCATTTTTCATGAATTGTTCTAGATATTCTCCTGCATCTTTTGGTAGATAGCCTGTCTCATCTATGCTGGTAAATAAATTATAATAATAGGATAAATAAAATAGGTTTCCCTCATCCATCAATCTTTTATATGCTGTTGCAAAGCTATTTAAGGCATAGTCTGTTAAAATTGTCTGATAAGCATCACTTTGTTTTGCTACTTGTTGTTGATGTCTTATTTTGCCTAATAAATCTTTACCTTTTTGATAATTATCATTTGCCCACATATCCTTTATACTTTTTTTCATTTTCTTTTCCCCCTATATCTGCTTTAGTATAATTTCTCCTTGTTGTTATTATACTCTTTTTTGAGCAATAAAAAAAGATACTGTTTTCACAGTACCTTTCTTATTAATTATGTAATCTTCTATATGTCATAGCTGTTCCAGCTAAACCAATTACTGCTAAACCTAAGAATAGTAAAATTCCATCACTAGTTTCAGGGTTAGTTTCTTCAGTATCTTCTACTCTTTCTTGTTCAGTTGGAGGAGTAGTTGGTTCTTCAGTTGGTTCTTCAGTTGCTTCTGGTTGATAATCAGTAGCATCTAATGCTGTATATTCTTCACCTTCTGGAGTGTTTGCAGCATCTAAGAATAATTGAACTTGACCTTTTACTGTTTGATATGCAGCGGCTTCTACACCATTGTATTTAACAGTTATTTCATCTTCTTTAAGTCCATCAGTCCAAATTGTAGGAATTGCAGCTGATTCAGTAGTATTTACAATAGTAGCATTATCTAAATTAATTGTAGGGTTTGTTGTTACATTACTTCCCTTACTTAATTCAATACCACCAAAATGGTTACCAGATACATCTAATGTTCCTTCAACAGTAACATTAGCACCATTAACTAATAATCCACCATTTGCACCTGTTAAAGCAATGTTTTTAAGTGTTACATTAGAAGTGTATGCTTGTAATACATAAGTACTATCCCAAGCACTATGATCTCCCTCTAATGTAATTTTTTTACCATTACCATCAATTGTTACATCACGAATAATATTTGCTTTTTCAGAAATTGTGATGTCATTTGCTAATTTAATTGTGGTAACAGATTCATCTTTAATTGCAGCTAAAAACTCTTCTCCTGTTGTTACTTCTTTTACAGATTCTTCTGCATTTACACCCATCATTGGTACAAATGCAAAAGCAGCAACTAGAACCATAATTAATGCTTTTTTAATTTTTCCCATATTTCCCATCCTTTCTTAATTGATAGTTTCCCTATCTTGTTTACATTATATCATATAATTTTTATTTTTTATATATAAATTATTAATTTCTTACTTCTCGTTTTATTAATTTAGCGTGCATCACGATTCTGTGGCCAAAATTATCTTTACAGGTTGACAGTGTTAGTATCTTATCTTGCGTATTAACTGTTGCTGAAAAGTTTACTTCACTCCTGTTTTTCATGGTAGTTAAAAACTCAGAATATGTCTCATCACTTTGAAAACTTGTTGTAATATAATAACTTTCTTTTTCTATACTATATACACTAAATACTTGCCACATCGTATTTTCTGTTGGTGTTGATAATTTAATAATATAGTTGTTTTTATTGTTATACCAAGAACTATTTAATATATTTTTTAGGCTACCAAACATGGTACCATTATATCTACTATGAGCATAAAGAATAGTATTTTGATCAAAATTTACGGCATTATTTCTATAATCCATAAAGACCCAACCAGCATCGTTTCTTGATTTATCAAAGGCATGATTTAAATAATAATCATTATTAGTCGTTTGAACGATGGGATAATTTATATTTGTTCCATTTACTTTTATCCAGCCAACTGTATCAGAGTTTTTTTGTAATAATTCATTAAAATTTACTTCTAATAAATTCATTTTCATGTAGTCCCAGTAATCATCACTTACATCTTCTGGTGGATTTACTTGTTCTGTATTTTCATTATCTTTCTTTTCTTTTATTTTGGTTCCTTCTACAATATCATCTTGTAGGTTTTTAGTTTCATTGTTGTCGTTTAACCAATTATATATTTGAAAACCAGATATTATTAATACTATTAAAAAGAAGAAAAAGAAGACTAAAATCACCCATTTTTTGAATCTTAATTTTTTCTTTTTTGGATTTCTTTTTGTTTCTTGTTTTTCTAGTTCTTTTTTTTCTAATTCCTGGGCTTTTTTCTTTACCTCTTCTTCTTTTTTGATATGTTGTCTTTGTTTTTCATTTTTTTCTATTATGTTCTTTTTTCTTCTGTATTCTTCTCTCGTTGGTAATTTATCACTCATAGTATCACCTTATTTCATTATATATCAAAGCTAGTGGTTTGAGTAGTTCATTTTTTCTTGGTTTAATTTTAGTGATTGTTTTATGTCCTTATGATAGTAAACGTTGTCTATAAACTTTTCTCCCATTAATATTGTATCTGTTTGTTCCACTACCTCTCCACCGATAGATTTATGGAATCTATTAGATGGATTTTGAATAAGACATTTCGTAATCATTGTTTTATAACCTTCTTTTATGAAGTCTTCTAATATTTTTATTACCACTTTTCTGCCTAAATGTAGACTTTGATATTCTTTTAAAATATAGCATGTATAAATTTCACATGAACCTTTATATTTCTCATCTCTTGCTGGTCCATAAGAAGCATATCCTACTAATTTATTATTAACGTAAATTCCATAGACATTATTCTTTTCACGAATTCCTCGTTTTGCACTTTCTATTCTTTCTTTTGTCTTTGTTTGAAGTTTTTCTAATACTGCATCTTCTATTATTCCATCAAAAGTTGTTTTCCAAGTCCTTTTATTAATATCTATTATTGTTTCTGCTTCTTCTTCAGATACCTTTTTAATTTCTAATTTCATAAATTTACTATAAAACATATGTAGGTCTTCTGATGTTTTTCCTTCTCCATCAGCTATAAATCCAGCCTTTTCATAGCAACGAACTGCTCTTACGTTTGTTTTATATACATTTAAATCAAAACCTTTGATATCTAGTTTTTCTTTACCATATTTTATAAGTGCTGTTAGAGCTTCCCTTCCTAGATGTTTATTTTGTTTATTTGCTGTTATACAAATACCTACTTCAGCAACATCATTTTTTACCTCCATTATTTCAACATTACCTATATAGTCACCTGTTTCTTTTTCTATCATAGAAAAAATATTTGCTTTGTTTTCTATCTTGTCTTTAATCCAATTTAATTCATCTTCATAAGTATAGGTTTTGGGATTATGTGTTATTTTGCTGGCAATGTCTGGATCATTTACCATTTTTAAATATTCGTCTATTAAATCTGTTGTTAGTTTTACATAGTATATATTTGTTGATTCAAATACTTGTTCATAATTTTTCATACTACACCACCCTATTATATTTGTTTTGTTATTTTTAGTATAACACACTATCGAGTACAAAAAAAGCACAGTTATAATCTGTGCTTAATGATTTATTAATGGTGATGATGGTGGTGTAGAGAGTTTTCACTATTTTGAACTACTACACAATCTTTTTCATTACACTCATCCTTACTTTCTTCTATCTCAATAGTTGTATGAGAAATGTTATGCTCCTTCATTTCTTCTTTTACTTTATCTTTTATTTCTTTTGGATTTTTTGATTTTGTCACAATATGCATCGTAGAATAATTGTTTATTCCATCCATACTCCAAACATGGATATGGTGTACATCCTCTACTCCTTTAATTTCCATAATATGCTTTTTTAATTCATCTATTGATATATTCTTTGGTATTTTTTCTAAGAATAAATCTAGTATTTCTTTTAGGTTTTTAAAAGCATTAATCAATATGAAGATAGCGATTGCGATAGACATAATAGAATCTATCATTGAGATGTCTGTAAATTTCATTAATATAGAACCTATTAACACTACTACCCAACCTAATACATCTTCTAGCATATGTAAGTTTACAGCTTTTTGATTCATAGAATCACCATCTCTTGTGAAGTAAGCTGCTGCAAAGTTAATTATTACTCCAAAGATAGCAAATATAATCATTCCATCATAGTTTATAGTTTCAGGATGGAACATTCTATCTACTCCATTTACAATAACAAATATAGAGCCAAGCGTTAATACAATTGTAGTAATTAAAGCTCCTAAAATAGAATATCTAGCATATCCATAAGTATATACAGAGTCTGGTTTTCTTTTACTTATTTTTTCCAAAACTAATGATGTTCCTATACTTAATGCATCTCCAAAATCATGAATTGCATCGGAAATTATAGAAATACTATTTGTAAATAGTCCTCCTATTAATTCAAAGATAGAAAAAGAAATATTTAAAATAAATGCTACTAATATTTTTGTATATGTTTTCATATAACCCTCCTTTTAATTATTAAATCTTTTAAATAAACTGATTAATTCATCTATTACTTCTAAATTTCCATTTTCTAAATCTTCTGCTACACATTTATATAAATGGTTTTCTAGAATTAAATTTGATAAACTTTTCATAGATTTTTCAACTGCTGCTGTCTGAATTAAGATGTCATTACATTCACAGTCATTATTTACCATTTTTTCAATTCCATTCATTTGTCCTTTAATACGATTTAATCTATTAATAATAGCTTTCTTTTCCGCTTCACTTCTTATATTCTTATTAGCCATATTTTTTCCTCCTTATGTCATTATATACCCTTATGGGTATTTTGTGAATAAGGGGGTATATGAAAATTTTATTACTTTACATTATTATTCCTTTAATCTTTCTTTTCTATACTTTTTATTACTTGGCAAGGATTGCCTACTGCTACCGAGTTAGATGGTATATCTTTAGTTACAATACTTCCTGCTCCTATTACTACATTATCTCCTATTGTTACACCTGGAAGTACTACAACATTTCCTCCTATCCACACATCATTACCTACTTTGATGGGTTTAGCATATTCTAAGCCTTTATTTCTTTCTTTAGCAGCAATTGGATGACCAGCAGTATAAAAACTACAATTAGGTGCAATAAAAACGTTATCCCCAAATATAACTTTATTTCCATCTAAAATTGTTAAATTATGATTGGCATAGAAGTTTTCTCCAATTTCTATGTTATAACCATAATCACATATGAATGGTTGCTCTATCGTAAAATTTTCTCCTGTTTTCCCTAATATTTCTTTTATAATACGATTCTTCTCCTTATGATTAGAAGGTTTTAACTGATTATATTCAAAACATTTATCTTTTACCTTATATCTATCTTTTATTAAATCTTCATTATAATTAGCATCATATAGTACTCCTGCTAACATTTTTTCTTTTTCACTCATAAAATCACCATATCCTTTTTTAATATTTATTTTATTATAACAAATTATAACAAAAAAAGTGGAGCCTTGCGGCTCCTTCAGGGAATCAAATATAATCAATCACGCAAGTTTATGAATATTATATAACTTCTTATAAAATAAGACTTTTATTCATATTCACTTTTAATTATATAATGACTATTTTTAATACTCTTAGTACCTAAAAATCATTGCAACAATACCTTTTAAATAAACATCATAGTTCAAATATATTGTTGGTATTAAAGTATGAGAAAAATAGAATCCTTACTTGGAAAGATATTATAAAAACAAAACTTTATCTGTTAATAATCAAATAGCTAATCAAAATAGCACTATTAAATCTTTTTATTTTTAACAGTAATGTATTTTTGATTTCTTGCATTAATGCTTCTCTTATTGGTATATTCAAGCATACCTGCCTTTAACAATGGTTTAATAATACTATCGGCAACATATGTTTTAGA
>CALVSC010000047.1 GCA_944358855.1 uncultured Bacilli bacterium
TGATATTGTTGGTGAACTAAAACTATATGATATGTCAATATATGATGGAATGTTAGAGGGAAGAATTCAATATAATTTTGGTATTTATATAATAATTATATATCAGAAGATTGTTATTCTATTGAAGAGAAATATGCTAATTTGTCTTTTGAAATAAAAGATAGTGTTGGTAATTTATCTATTAAGGTTATTGATACTTCTAATGGTAGTTATTTAGAGGATGCTGAAGTTGTTGTTGAAGATGAAAATGGTAATGTTTCTTATCGTAAGACTACAAGTGATAAAGAATTAAATATTACTTTACCGGTTGGAAATTATCTTGTTAAACAGACTATTACGCCGCCTAATTATGAAGCAATAACTATTCAAAAGAGAGTAAGTGTTAGTGAAGATGGAGAAAGTGAAGTTGTCTTAGAGAATGCTTTAGTAGTATCAGTTCCAGATACATTAGGTAGTGCAGTTATTTATACTGTTATTGGTGGATTAATTATTGTTGCTGGTGGAATTGTATTAGTTGAAGTATTTAGAAAGAAAAAAGTTTCACGTTAATTTCGTGAATCTTTTATTATGATTATTTTATCGTTTTTTTCAATTAGTCCTTTTTCTTCCATCTTTTTTAGTTCTCTCATTAAGTTTGATCTATCCACAAATAAATATTCTGATATTGCTTTGTATGAGGTTGTTACTTTAAATATATTATTTTCATTCATTCTTTGTTTTAAGAAATAAAGTATTTTATCTTCTACTGTACGTTTCGATAATAGTTCTATCTTTTCATTTTGTTGTTTGTTATCTAGTATTAATAAGTCGAATAGTGATAGTATTAAATTATTATGAAAAGGGCACTCTTGATTACAGTTTTTTAATATTGTGTAATAGTCAATAAAAGCTATTTCTGTATCACCATTACTAATAATATATATTTCATCTTCTGAGTCTTGAAAAAATAAATTAGAAAAAATATCGTTTTCTTTTAAATCTCTCATGATTGTTGTATTACCATTACTATCCGTTTTTACAATATTTGCTTTTCCATATAAGATAAAACCTATTTTCTTTTTTATGGGTGAAAAACTTAGTATAAAGTCTTTATTGTGAAAAGTTTTGTATTTTACGTTTACACAGTTTGACAGATTTTTTTTGAATTGTAAAAGTCTTGTTTCATCTAGGTATTTTGCCATTTTTCTTCACCTCATTTTTTTTATTTTAACAAATTTCTTTTATTGTTGCAAATGCAACAACAGATTTTTTTATTTTTGGCGTAGAATTGAATTCATAGGATAGGAGAGGTAATTATGACAAAAGAAATTATGGTAGTTAAAAAGAATGGGAACTTAGAGAAGTTTGATCCAGAGAGAGTTAAAAAAGCTGTAATATCTAGTGCCGAAAGAGTTATGGTTGATTTAACAGAGGAGGCTTTGGATAAAATTGTTTCTAGAGTAATAGAATTATTAGAGACACAAACTAGTAATCCTACGGTTGAACAAGTTCATAGTTGTTGTGAGATTGCGTTGGAACAAATTAATCCACTTGTTGCGAAGAGTTATCGTGAGTATAGAGATTATAAAAAAGAAATTGTACATATTTTAGATAAAGTGTATAAAAGAGCACAAGCTATTACTTATATTGGGGATAAAGAGTGTTCTAATATGGATAGTGCGTTAGTAACGACACAAAGATGTTTAATATATAATAGTTTAAATAAAGAATTGTATAAAAAGTTCTTTATGACTGCTAGTGAAATAGAAGCTTGTAAAGATGGGTATATTTATATTCATGATATGGCGTATCGTAGAGATACTATGAATTGTTGTTTGTTTGATATGGCACATGTATTAAAAGATGGTTTTGAGATGAGTAATATTTGGTATACAGAGCCTAAAACATTACAGACTGCTTTTAATGTAATGGGTGATGTTATTATTAATACTACTGCAATGCAATATGGTGGCTTTACAGTACCTGAAGTTGATAGTGTTTTAAAAAGTTATGCTAAAAAGAGTTTTGATATGTATTATAAAGAATATTTAGATATTAAGGGTAAGAAGTATAAAGATGAAGCTAAAGAATATGCTTGGAAGAAAACTATTCGTGAATGTGAACAAGGATATCAAGGTATTGAATATAAATTAAATACTGTTAGTTCTAGTAGAGGAGATTATCCGTTTGTTACTTTTACTTTTGGTGTTGATCAAGATGAGTTCGCTGTTATGATTAGTAAGACAATATTAAATGTTCATCGTGAAGGTCAAGGTAAAAAAGGTTTTAAACGTCCTACTTTATTTCCTAAACTTGTATTTTTATATGATAAGAAGGTTCATGGAGAAGGTGGTGTTCTTAGAGATAGCTTTTTAACAGCTATTAAGTGTAGTGAAAAGACTATGTACCCTGATTATTTATCTTTAAGTGGTGAAGGATATGTACCTGAAATGTATAAAAAATATGGGCGTATTGTTAGTCCTATGGGATGTCGTGCATTTTTATCTCCTTGGTATGAACGAGGTGGAATGGAGCCTTTAGATGATAAAGATAAACCTGTTTTTATTGGTAGATTTAATATTGGAGCTATTTCTTTACATTTACCTATGATATTAGCAAAAGCTCGTGAGGAACAAAAAGATTTTTATGAGGTCCTTGATTATTATTTGGAAATGATACGTAAAATTCATATCAGAACTTATCGCTATTTAGCAAAACGTAAAGCATCTACAAATCCACTTGCTTATTGTCAAGGTGGTTTCTATGGGGGTGAATTGAAGCCTGATGAGGCAATTGAACCTTTACTAAAATCTGCAACCGCTTCTTTTGGTATTACGGCGTTAAATGAATTACAAGTTTTATATAATGGTAAAAGTATTGTGGAAGATGGTGCTTTTGCGCTTGATGTAATGAAATATATTAATAAAAAGACTACAGAGTTTAAAAAGGAAGATCATATATTATATGCTATATATGGTACTCCTGCTGAGAATTTGTGTGGTTTACAAATTAAACAGTTCCGTAAGAAGTATGGTGTTATTCCTGGTGTAAGTTCAAGAGAATATGTTTCTAATAGTTTTCATTGTGGTGTTTGGGAAGATATCACAGGTATTGAAAAACAGGATTTAGAAGATAGATTCTGGGATTTATTTAGAGGTGGACGTATTCAATATGTTCGTTATAATTTGAGTTATAATACAAAAGCAATGGTTACTTATATTGAACGTGCTATGGAAAAGGGTTTTTATGAAGGTGTTAATCTATCTTTATCTTATTGTAATCATTGTGGACATGAGGAGTTAGATATGGATGTTTGTCCTAAGTGTGGTAGTACTGATTTAACTAAGATAGAAAGAATGAATGGTTATTTATCTTATTCTAGAGTTCATGGTGATACGATGTTAAATAATGCAAAGATGGCTGAGATTTCTGAAAGGAAGTCTATGTGATGAGATATCATAATATTACAAAAGCAGATATGCTTAATGGAGAGGGACTTCGGGTAGTTTTATGGGTATCTGGTTGCTCTCACCATTGCCCTGGCTGCCAAAATCCAGTTACTTGGGATGCATCAGATGGCTTGGAGTTTGATTTGTCTGCTAAAGAAGAAATATTCCATGAATTAGATCAAGATTGGTGTAGTGGTATCACTTTATCTGGGGGAGATCCTTTGTTTTGTGGTAATCGTAGTGCTATCCGTGATTTGGTTTTAGAAATTAGAGATAAGTATCCTACTAAGAGTATTTGGTTATATACTGGATATACTTGGAGTGAACTACTAAAAATAAGTAAAGAAGATAAAGATTTAGATGATATTTTAAATAATATTGATGTTTTATTAGATGGTAGATTTGTATTAAAACTTGCTAGTGAAAAAATACATTATGTGGGTAGTAGTAATCAACATATTATTGATGTTAAAAAAAGTTTAAATCAGAAGAAAGAAATTTTATATATTGATAATGATAAGATATTAGAAGGAGTAGAGTGATGAAAGTTAGAGGTTTTGAAATAGTAAAAGGTTATGAAGATAGAGATATTCATATTCCTGTAAGAAAGACAGCAAAGTCTGCTGCATATGATTTAGAGGCAGCTGAAGATATTGTTTTACCAAGTTTTAAAAAAGGGGATAAGCCAGTTCTTATTCCAACGGGGTTAAAAGCGTATATGCAATCTGATGAAGTGTTATATTTATTTCCTAGAAGTTCTGGTCCAAAGAAGCAGGGAATAAGTTTTCCTCATAGTGTTGGCGTGATTGATGCTGATTATTATGGAAATGTAGATAACGATGGTCATATTTTTATCCAAGTTATTAATTTAAAAGATGAAGATGTAGTTATTAAAAAAGGTGACGCTGTTGCTCAGGCAATTTTCCAAAAATTTTTGCTTGTAGACGATGATAATGCTGAAGGAATAAGGGTTGGAGGCTTTGGTTCAACGGATTAGAAAAAATACAAAAAAATTAAAAAAACAAAAAATGATTTTTTAATTTTTTTTAAAAAAAAGATATTTTTTAAAATGCAATTTGTTGTAATATAAGGGAAAAACAGGATTTTTGTTTTTGAAAAACAAGAAAATTTAAAAAAACATTTTTTAAAAAAATAGAAAATGTTAAGTTTTTGTCAATTGTCGTAAATCGAACAAAAAAAGTTTTTTGCGGAAATCTAGGTATATCAACGCTTTTGTAAAAATAGCTAAAAAAATGTCTTTTTTCTCTATTGCTTTTTACATTTTTGTTTTTTAAAATGGATTTAGTTAAAGAGTTGTGGGAGGTAAAAAATATGGCAGATGTTGCAGAATTAAATGAATCATTAGAAGGCGTTACTGTTATTAAAAGAAATGGTAAAAAAGTACCTTTTGATGGAGCCAAAATTGCCTTAGCTATTAAAAAGGGGTTTGATAGCGTTGAGGTAGACAATGATGAGTTTGATGAAAAGAATAAAAAATATTCATCACAAGATATTCAAAAAGTTTATCAAGCTGTTTTGAAAAAGATAAAAAAAGATGCGAATGATAAAAATAATAGGTTTAAGATAGAAGAAATTCAAGATTATATAGAAAATGAATTATCTAGTAAAGGTTATGAAGATGTATATCAATCATTTTCTTCTTATAGAGAAAGACGTAATCAATCAAGAGAAAGTTTTTTTGGAGATAATAAAACACATAAGTTTTTAAAATCTTTAGAAAATCTTGGATTAAAGTCAGCTAATGAAGAGGATGCTAAAAGAGAAAATGCTAATATTGATGGTAATAGTCCAATGGGAACAATGCTTCAATATGGAGCAACGGTTTCTAAGGAGTTTGCTAAAGCATATTTAATGAAAAAAGAGTATGCAGAAGCTCATGATAATGGAACAATACATATTCATGATATGGATTTCTTAGCAATGGGTACTACTACTTGTTGTCAAATAGATTTATCAAAATTATTTAAAAATGGATTTGATACTGGACATGGTTATATACGTCCACCTCAAGATATTTCAACTTATGCATCTTTAGCTTGTATCGTAGTTCAAGCAAATCAAAATGATCAACATGGTGGTCAAGCAATTCCAGCACTTGATTATTATTTAGCACCTGGAGTACTTAAAACATTTAAGAAACAATTTAAACAAACAATTTATGATTTCTTGGATTTAGAAGGATTTATTCCTATTATTAATATTGATCGTATTATTCGTGAGATTGATAAAATTGAATCTATTGAATTAAATGTTGAAGACTTTAGTGATTATCAAAAAGGTTCTAATAGAATTCATGAAATATTTGAAAAGAGTTATCAAAAAGCATTACAAAAAACTGATAGAGCTACACAACAAGCAATGGAAGCATTTATTCACAATTTAAATACAATGCATTCAAGAGCAGGAGCTCAAGTTCCATTTTCTTCTGTTAACTTTGGTACTGATACTAGTCCAGAGGGAAGAATGGTTATTAAAAACTTCTTACTTTCTGCTGATAGAGGATTAGGAAAAGGAGAAACTCCAATCTTCCCAGTATCTATATTTAAAGTAAAAGAGGGAGTTAACTATAATAAAGAAGATCCAAACTATGATTTATTTAGATTAGCTTGTAAAGTTTCAGCTAAGAGACTTTTCCCTAACTTTGCATTCATTGATGCTCCATTTAATAAGAAATATTATAAAGAAGGAGATTTCAATACAGAGATTGCTTATATGGGATGTCGTACAAGAGTAATTGGAGACGTTACTTCTCCTGATAATGAAGTAGTTACTGGACGTGGTAATTTATCATTTACTACTATTAATTTACCAAGACTTGGTATTAAATATGGTATTGCTTTAAAAGAAAGAGAAAAACCTGATATGGAAGGTTTCTATAAAGAACTTAGTGATATCTTAGATATGGTTCGTGATCAATTACTTGAGCGTTTTGAAGTTCAATGTAGTAAACATAATTATAATTTCCCATTCTTACTTGGACAGGGTGTATGGACAAATGGTGAAAAATTAAAACCAACCGATCGTTTGAGAAAAGTTTGGAAACACGGAACATTATCTACAGGATTTATTGGTCTTGCTGAATGTTTGAAGGCTCTTACTGGTAAACATCATGGTGAAAGTGAAGAAAGTCAAAAGTTAGGTTTAGAGATTGTTCAATTTATACGTAATCGTTGTGATGAAAACTCTAAGAAATACAATTTGAACTTTACTTGTTTAGCAACACCTGCTGAAGGATTATCTGGTAGATTTACTGCTATTGATAGAGCTATTTATGGAAAGATTAAAGGAGTTACTGATAGAGAGTATTATACGAATTCATTCCATGTGCCAGTTTATTATCATATTAGTATTAGTGATAAGATTCATACAGAGGCTCCATATCATGAATTTACAAATGGTGGACATATTTCTTATATTGAATTAGATGGTGATACTGCTTCTAATGTAGATGCTTTTGAAAGTGTTATTCGTCTAATGAAAGAATCAGGTATTGGATATGGTGCCATTAACCATCCAGTAGATAGAGATCCAGTATGTGGATATGTTGGGGTTATTAATGATGTATGTCCTAAATGTGGACGTCATGAATTCGAAGGGGTTCCAATGGAAAAGATAACATCTATTGATAACAATTGTTGTGAATAGTTTAAATAAAAAAACAAAAAGAAAAGAGGAGTATATATTATGGAAAAAATTATTGGTGAAGGACAAAAATTTGAAAGAATTAGACGTGTTACAGGTTATTTAGCAGGAGATGTTTCTAGATTTAATAATGGTAAACGTGCTGAAGAAAGAGATCGTGTTAAACATTCTGGTATGAAAGAAATTATGGTTAAAGAAGGTAAGTAAGATGAAGATTAGATTGGCTGCTTATTTGCAGCCTGATTCTATCGTAGATGGTGAAGGTATTAGAACAGTGGTGTGGACACAAGGTTGTCCTCATCACTGTCCTGGATGCCATAATGCGAGTACTTGGGATTTTAATGAAGGTGCATTAGTTGATGTAGAAGATGTTATTTCCGAGTTGAAAAAGATTAAAAACCAAGATGGAATTACTCTTTCTGGGGGAGATCCTGTATGCCAGAGCGATGCTTGTTATGAAATTAGTAAAGCTGCACATGAAATGGGACTTAATGTTTGGTGTTATACGGGATATACCTATGAGACTATGTTAAGTAATCCTAAAATGAGACGTTTACTTGATCAAATTGATGTCTTAGTTGATGGAAAATTTGTACAGGAAGAAAAGAGTTATGATATTTATTTTAGAGGTTCTAGAAACCAGAGAATTATTGATGTTCCTAAAAGTTTGGAACAGCAAAAAATAGTTCTTGTGGAAAAATATATGAAAGATAAAGATTATAACGAGACTTATCAAAAACCAGACTATTTATTTATTTAAATAGTCTTTTTTGTTTTCTTTTTTTGTGCTATCCTATAATAGAGGGAAGTATATGAAGAAGTTATTTACTGTTAAAAAAAATACAAATTATCCTGTTCATGAGATGTGGTATGAAAAAAGATTGGTTTTTAAGACCTTTATGTGTCTTATTTACTTAATTATTATTACTTTATTAAGTGTCTGTGTATATGGACTTTACCAAGAAAAGTTAGAAATTTTACCATGGAGTGAAGCTCAATCTGTTGAAGATTATTCCTATATAAATGTATCACGTATGAGTGAGAAGTTTGCGGTTTATGAAGATGAGGGAAAAGAAATTCATTTTGTTATTGAAGAAGAAGAAACTGGGCAATGGCATACTTATCTTGTAGCAATTTCTACAGAGGATTATGATAAGTTTAAAAATATTATTGATTATACTTATGAAAGAACAACAGAAGTTCCTGAACCAATTAAAGTATACGGATATCCTGTTTTAATTGATGATGAGTTAAAACAGTTAGCTATTACAAATATTCCTAATTTTGTGCCTGCTGAAAATGAAGTCGTTATTACTAACGATAATTTTAATCAATATCTTACAAATAGTTATTTAGATACTACTATAGAAAGACAAGATAATTTTAGTTTGTCTTTATGTTTGGTTATTATTATTTTAGTTGTTATTATTGTACTTCTTATTTTAACAATCTTTGATCAAGATAAGAAAGTTTATAAAAAAGTAGAAGAAGTTTATTATGGAAAAAAGAAAAAATTGTTTTCTGTTCATAAGTAGTTGTTTGATAAAAACTTCTTTTTCATATATACTAATATAGTGAAGGTGATATGATGCAATTTAAAGAAATAACAGAGGAAAAATATAGAACATTTTGGGAAAAACATCCTTTAAAAAGTTTTTTATCAGCTCCAGAGATTGGTGACTTACGTAAAAGTAGTGGTTGGGATGTATATTATGTTGGTGTTTTAGAAGATAAGTCTTTAGTAGCAGCTGCGATGCTTGTTAGTCATAAAAGACATTTTGGTAAATATGAGTTTTATTCTCCTAGAGGAGTTTTAGTAGATTTTCATAATAAAGAATTATTACATTATTTTTTAGATGAAATAAAAAAATTTGTTAAGAACCATCATGGTTATATATTTAGAATGGATCCATACCTTATATATAAAGAAAGAGATATAGATGGAAATATTGTAGATGGTGGAGTCGATAATAGTAGTGTTTCTATAGATTTAGAGAAATTAGGGTTTAAAAAAGTAGCTATTCCTAATATGGAACAGGTTGGTTGGATGTTTTCTTTGCCATTGGAAGGTAAAAGCGAAGAACAAATTTTGAAAGAGATGAAAGCAGGGACTAGAAATAAAATTCGAAAAACAGAAAAGTTTGGAATTGAAATTCATGAATTAGGATATGATGAGTTGGAGCGTTTTCAAAATATTATGGTAGAAACGGGAGAAAGAAAGAATTTTTCTGTTAGAGATGTGTCTTATTTTCAAAAGATGTATCAATTGTTTCATGATAAGGGTGAAGTTAAATATTATGTTACAGAACTTAATTTAGTGAATTATAAAAATAAATTGCTAGAAGATAAGCAGAAGTCTGTAGATAAACTAAATTCATTAAGTGATGCAAAATATAATGAGGGTCAGAAGAAAAATCTTGAAAATGAAATTGCTTCTTTTGATAAACGAATTAAAGAAGCTGATCTTATTCGTAAAGAGAAAAATACTGATGTTATTACTTTGTCAGGTTCTATGTTTATGATTATTCAACCAGAGATTATTTATTTATCTAGTGGTAATTATGAGGAATTTTTAAAGTTTGATTCTCAGTATTTATTACAATGGAAAATGATTCAATATGGTATTAAACATGGGTTTAAAAAGCATAATTTTTATGGGATTCCTGCTAATATAAATGAACATCCTAAAGATTATGGTATTTATGAATTTAAACGTGGTTTTAATGGTATTGTTGAAGAGTTAATTGGTGAGTATGAACTACCTGTTACTTGGCATTATTATTTAATGAAGTTTATTCATAAATTTAGAAAATAGCTTTGGCTATTTTTTTTTAGAATTTTCTTTTTTTTTGCGAATAATAAAGTTGGAGGTGATGTTATTCATAAATTTTATACCTGTCGTTATGACAGAGCTTTTAAAGAAGTGTTTATGAAAGAGGCAAATAAAGATCTACTTATTTATTTGTTAGAAGG
>CALVSC010000048.1 GCA_944358855.1 uncultured Bacilli bacterium
AGGTGACGAATAATGATTACAAAGGGGCAAAAGATAAATGATCGTTATGAGATTATTCGTTCTATTGGTGAAGGTGGCATGGCTAATGTTTATCTTGGCTATGATACAATACTAGATCGTAATGTTGCGATTAAGATTTTACGTGGAGATTTATCTAGTGATGAGAAATTTGTTAGACGTTTTCAGCGTGAAGCATTATCTGCATCAAGTTTAGCACATCCTAATATTGTAGAGATGTATGATGTTGGTGAAGATGATGGGGTGTATTATATTGTTATGGAGTATGTTGATGGACTTACTTTGAAACAATTATTGAAAAAGCGTGGAAGTCTTACATTGTCTGAAGCAATAGATATTATGTTGCAGCTTACTGATGGTATGGCACATGCACATGATTCTTATATTATTCATCGTGATTTAAAGCCACAGAATATTATGATTAAAGATGATGGACAAATTAAAATTACAGATTTTGGTATTGCGATGGCTTTGAATGCTACACAATTAACACAAACAAATTCTGTCATGGGTTCTGTTCACTATTTACCACCTGAGCAAGCCAGTGGAAAAGGTTCTACTATTAAGAGTGATATTTATTCTATGGGTATTATTTTTTATGAATTGCTTACTGGTAGTTTACCTTTTAAAGGGGATAATGCTGTAGAGATTGCTTTAAAACATATGAGAGATCCATTACCAAGTGTTAGAGAAGATAATCCTTCTATTCCACAGAGTATTGAAAATATTATTATGAAAGCAACCGCTAAGAATCCTAAAAATAGATATGATGATGCTAGACAAATGCATGAGGATTTACTTACGGCACTTGATGATGATCGTATTAATGAACCACCATATAAATATCCTTATCCAGAACATGAAAACGATAATACAAAAAATTTGAAAAAATTAGAAGATTTAGAAAATCAAGATGAGGATGAAGAAGCAATTGCAACTAAAATAGAAGATAAAGATGATAAAAAGCGTAAGAAAATTATTATTATATTATCTATTATATTTGGTGTGTTAATATTAGGTATTATTATAGTGGCCTTCGTTATTCCAGCAGTTACAGCAAGTAAACCTGTTACTGTTCCAGATTGTTCTGGAGATAAAATTAGTCAATGTGAAAGAAAATTACAAAATGCAGGATTAGAAGTACGTACTAATATTAAGAGTGTACATTCTTCTAAAATAAAGAAGAACCGTGTTGTTAAAACAGATCCGGCAAAAGGTAGAAGTGTAAAAGAAGGAACGAAAGTTACGATTTATCGTTCTAGTGGAGAAGAAACATTTGAAATAGAAGACTATACTGGTAAAAATTATATAGAAGTTCAAACCATATTAGAAACACAATATGGATTAGATGTTGATGTTGAAAAACGTGATGTAGATGCTAGTGAAAGAGAATACGATGAACAAGAAATTATTGGTCAATCTTTAGCAGCAGGAAGTGAAGTAAAAGAAGGAGACTCTATTATTTTATATATTCCTAATATCGTAGATACTTTCCCTGATATGGCGGGAGAAGGATGGAGTTTAACAGATGTAGAAGCATTCTGTGATAAATATGGTTTGACTGTAAGTGTTAAAGAACAAGAGACAACAGCATATGAAGAAGGAAAAGTTATTGATCAATCAAGAGCAGCAGGAAGTCCAATCGTAAAAGGACAAACATTAACAGTAACAATTGCGAAAAAGCCAAAGGAACAACCAAAGCCAACAACACCATCTACTGATGAGGATGAAGATGTTGTAACAGGTGATACAGATACAGAAGTTGAACAATAGGGGGATGTTATGAAAGGACAGATTGTAAAAATTCATAGTGACCTACATTTTGTACAAAGTGATGAAAAAATATATCCTTGTAAATGTAGAGGGGTTTTTCGAAAAGAAAAAATATTACCTTTAGTTGGGGATTTTGTAGAATTCGATGAAAATAAAAAAATTATTAATAAGATACTACCTAGAAAAAATGAATTTAATAGACCTAAAGTAAGTAATATTGATCAAGCATTTTTAATTACTAGTTTGGTATCACCTGATTTTTCATTGAATTTATTAGATAAGTTATTAGTACTAATGGAGTTACATTCTGTTAAACCTATTATTTGTATTACTAAGAAAGATTTAATTACTGATGATAAGTTTTTGGAAATAAAAAAAGCATTAGATTATTATGAGAGTATTGGGTATATTGTTGTATATAATACAGAAATTGATAATATAAAAAAATTATTAAAAGATAAAACGAGTGTTTTTACCGGGCAGACAGGTGCTGGTAAAAGTACATTATTAAATAAATTAAATCCTAATTGGGAGATAGAAACAGGAGAAGTATCTGTTGCTTTAGGAAGAGGTAGGCATACGACTAGAGTAGTTACTTTATATGAACTATTTGGAGGTAAAGTAATGGATACTCCTGGTTTTTCAGCGTTAGATTTTAATCAATATAGTAAAGAGGAAATAAAAAATGCTTTTATTGAATTTCAAAAATATCCTTGTCCTTATAAAGATTGTATGCATACAAAAGAAGAGGAATGTAGGGTAAAAAGAGAAGTTTTGGATAATAATATAATGAAGAGTAGATATATTAATTATTTAAGTTTTATTGGAGAGGATTCGTCATATGAAGATTAGTGCGTCATTTTTGAGTAGTGAAAATATTCCTAGAGATTTAAAGAGATTAAATGAAACTGATGTTGATTATATTCATTTGGATATTATGGATGGGAAGTTTGTTCCTAATAAAACGATGCCTTTTAGTGAAATGAAGAATATTTATAAATTTACAGATAAAAGATTAGATGTTCATTTGATGGTGGATGATCCGAAAAAATATATTCCTTTATATGCAGAGTTAAATACTGAGTATATTACTTTTCATGTAGAGGTAATGGAACAAATAGAAGAGAATTTAGAATTGATTAAAAGTTATGGTATTAAATGCGGTCTTGCTATTAAACCTAATACTCCAGTGAAAAGTTTAGTACCATATTTACCATTGTTAGATATGATTCTTGTGATGAGTGTAGAGCCTGGAAAAGGTGGACAAACTTTTATATCTAGTTCTAAAGAAAAAATAGATGAAGTTAGAGATTTAGTGAATAGTTATCAATCTCATGCTATAATTAGTGTAGATGGGGGTATTACAAATGAAACTAAAGATGAGTGTAGTAAGTGTGATATGTTAGTTTCTGGTAGTTATATTATAAATGGTGAATCTTTTCAAGAGAGAATAGATTCTTTACGTTAAGAATATTTGGGGTGATTAATTATGAATGAGAATAAAGAAATACCTGTAGTTAATCCTGAAAAAGATATGATTTCGTCGGACGATGTTTTAGCTGTTGTAAGTGGGAATCAGGATGCTATTGATAAACAAATGGAGAAAGCAAAGGAATTAGCTGCTGCTGGAATGGATGCTGATTTAGTAGGACTTCCTATTGATCAACAAAAGAGAATTATGGATGAGAGAAGAAAGAAAGCAGAAGAGGAAGCAGAAGCTGCAAGAAAAAGAGCAGAACAATTAGCTCAAGAGGAGGCTTTAAGAAATAGTCCTGCTGAAAAGAAAAGATTAGCAAGGGAAGCAAAGCAAAAGGCAAGAGAAGAGGCTAGGAGAGCAAAAGAGGAAGCAAAGAGATTGAAAAAATTAGCTAAGAAAGGTAATGTTGCTGTTGCTGAGGCTCCTAAAACAGAAGCTGTATCAACAGAACTTCCTAGCCCTATGACTAGTGCTCCTGTAGCGTCTACACCTGTGGTAACATCTACTGCTAATCCTGCTCCCAATTCAACAGTAGTTCCTAATACTACGAATGTTACTCCAGCTCCAACAGTAAGTACTTCAACAGCCACTGCAGTTCCTGTAACACCGGCACCAACAACTGCACCTGCAACACCAGCAACAGCAACGGTAGTACAGCCCGTATCTAGTTCTAATGTAGCTCCAGTTACATCAACATCTGTAACACCTAATGTTAGTTCGGCTACTCCTACACCTACGTCTACACAAGTAACTGGGTCTCCTGCTACTACGACTCCGGTTGCTCCACAAAGTGCAACAGCTACAAGTAGTGTAGCACCAGCTCCTGCTTCAACTACTCCACAGACACCAGCACCTAATGCACCGACTGCAACACCTGTAAATGGTGATGCAACTCCTCCAGCAGGAGATGGTGGAAAACCTCCTAAAAAGGGTGGTAATATAAAAATATATTTAGCATTTATCTTTTTAGCATTACTTATTTGGATGATTGTCTTTTTACCAGATATTAGTTCTTTTGTTCAAAACTTTTTTGATCAAAAGAAAGCTAATGAAGCTCCAGCTATTACTGATGGGTTATTAGTATGTACTTTGAATACAAATGATGATACTTTTGATTATACTTATGAAGCTAACTTTGAGTTTGAAGATAGTAAAATGACTACATTAACTTTGGTTACTACAACTGTAGGAGATGAGAGTTTAGATTCTATTAGTTTATCCGGATTAAATTCATCTTGTCAGTTGTTACAAAGTCAAACTGATAATTTAGATGGTGTTGAAGTATTTTGTGATTTAAGTGGTGGAACTTTTACTAATACACAAGAGTTAGATTATAAAGTTTTACAAAAAGAAGCTTTAACGACTGCTTATTTAGAAGCAGGTGGTGTTTACCCTGATTATGAATATCAACAAGATATTGATGAAATAGAAAAAGAAATGAATGCTAATAATTATAGTTGTAGTAGATATGAAAAATAAAAGGTGGTGTTATTATGAATCCTAATAATGAAAATGATGTGGAACTTTTAGATAGTCCTAGTTCTACTACACCAAGTGTTAATACTAATGTTAATCCAATAACTGCAGTTGCTCCACAAATAACTCAAAATCCTGCTCCTGTAACGAATGTTGCAACTAATTCTAGTGCAGTTCAATCAAATGTTGCAAATAGTACAGAAAATGCGGTAAATAAGCCAGAGAGTGTGATTTCTCCATTAGTGGAAAAACCAGTTATTACTGGTACAACAGCAAATTCTCCAAGAATTGATGTAGCAGATACAATGGCTAAAGGAAAGTCTATGCATACTCCGGAAGTTCATATTCCTGAGAAGCCAAAAGAAGTATCTAAAAATGATAGTACAACACCGCCTACTAATCCTACTGATTCTGGAACAACATCTTCTGAAAATAGTGGTGGTAAAAAGCCTATTTGGTTAATATTATTATTTGTTGTTATGTTGGTAGTTATATTTGTATTACCTTATTCTCAGGAGTTATTTGGTGATTTATTTAAACAACCAGTAGAAGAGGAACCTATTGTTGAACCTACTAGTGGAAATTTAGTTTGTGTTAGTGAAAATGAAGAAGATGGTGCTGTATATCGCTATACTGAAACATATAGTTTTGCTAATAATGAAGTAGATACATTAGAGCATTCTGTTTTGATTCAAGGTGATGGTGATTTACTTAATGAGAGAAATACACAATGTGAGCAACTAAAACAAGCATCTAGTTCATTAGATGGTATTAGTGTTAGTTGTAGTTTATCTGATGGAGAAATGGAAGAAACCCAAATCTTTAATTTATTAAATTTTGATCCTGAAAAAATAACACCTGAATTTACAGAAGCTGGCGGAGTATATCCTAACGGTTTAAGTGGTGAGAAATATAAAGAAGTAAAAAAGACTTTAGAGATGAGTGGCTATGAATGTGAAGTGAGATAGTTTACTTTTCTTTACAGTTTTTACAAATGTCAATTATTGGTAATGTATTGTAAACTCTTTGTAAATGTGTTAGACTACTATTTACAAGGAGTTTTATTATGAAAACATTTACTTATATATTAAGTTTTGGAATTATATTAAGCTTAATTGGTTATATTGTATTTTTTGGAGTACAAAGTTTTGATTCTAATAGTATTAAAACAAGTTTAGAGGATAAGAGATTAAAGAGTTCAGATTTAATTGAATATGTAAATGATGATGTTGTATCAGAAATGGTTGATGATAAAGAAGAGAAAGAAGAAGTAGACGTTGAGGCTGAAGAAGTTAATGCTACTGAAGAAAAAGAAATAAAAGAAAGTGATACTTCTTTACAAGATGTAGTTGTAGAAGAGGTAACACCAGTTAGTGATGTTTTAGAGATGCAGACTGGTAGTTTAAGTGGGTATGGTCCAGATTGTAAAGATTGTTCTGGATATTTAGCAAGTGGACTTTATGTTGGTGATGGTAATATTTATTATCAAGATTCTACTTACGGATCTGTTAGGATTTTATCAGGTGATAAAAGTTATCCATTTGGTACTATTGTAAGAGTTAAAAGTGGAAAAATAGGTGAGTTTTTAGCTATCGTTTTGGATAGAGGCGGTGGTGTTGGATTTGGTAAATCTCATTTATTTGATTTGCTTTATTCAAGTAATTCTGTTGCTTCTAATTATGGAGTATCCTATAATACCACTTTTGAAATTTTGAGATATGGATATTAGGAATATTTTTATTCCTTTTTTTTGGCTTTCATGATAAAATTAGTATGCTAGATGGAGGTAACATAAATGAATGAATTTATTATTAAAGAAATAGCAAACAATTTAAATATTACAGATAAACAAGTAGAAGTTGTTTTAACTATGTTAGCTGAAGGTAATACAGTTCCTTTTATTGCGAGATATAGAAAAGAAGCTACTGGTGCTTTGGATGAAGAAACAATACGGTCTATTAACGAAGTATATGAATATCAAGTTAATTTATTAAAGCGAAAGGAAGATGTTATTCGTTTAATAGATGAAAAAGGTATGTTAACAGATGAATTAAAAAATTCTATTATGAATTGTACTAAGTTAGTAGAGGTTGAGGATTTATATCGTCCTTATAAAGAAAAGAAGAAAACAAAGGCAACAGAAGCAATTGCGTTAGGACTTGAACCTCTTGCTAAGATGATGATGAGTTTTCCTACTAGTGGTAGTTTGGAAGAAATGGCTAGTAAGTTTGTTAAAGATAAAGTTAAAAACGTAGAAGAAGCAATTACTGGAGCTAAATATATTATTGCAGAATGGGTAAGTGATAATGCTAGTTATCGTAAATGGATAAGAAGTTATTTTTATAAGAATGGTGTTATTAGTTCTAAGATTAAAAAGAATGCTGTTGATGAAGGCAAAGTATATGAGATGTATTATGATTATAATGAACCTGTAAAATGGATTAAACCACATCGTATTTTAGCTTTAAATAGAGGAGAAAAAGAAAAAGTATTAAATGTTTCTATTGATGTAGATAAAGAGGGGATTCTTAGTTATTTAGAAAAGAAGTTAATAAAGAATGAAAAATCTTTTGTTGTAGATAGTATTAAAGAAGCTATAGAAGATTCTTATAAGAGATTAATTGCTCCTTCTATTGAAAGAGAAATACGAGCTGAGTTATCAGAAAAGGGTGAAGAAGCGGCAATTGATAATTTTGGTAAGAATTTAGAAGCTTTACTTTTAACTCCGCCTATGAAAGAACAGGTAGTACTTGCTTTTGATCCTGGTTTTGTAAATGGTTGTAAATTGGCTGTAATAGATAAAAATGGTAAGTATTTAGATTCAACTGTTATTAAACCATTTTTAAATAGTAATAGCGATGAGAGAGTTAAGTTATCTAAAGAAGTTGTTGTACAATTAATTAAACGTTATCATGTAGATATTATTGCGATAGGAAATGGTACTGCTTCACGTGAATCTGAAAAGTTTTGTGCTGAGATGATTAAAGAATATAATTTGGATTGTAAATATGTTATTGTATCAGAAGCTGGTGCTTCTATTTATAGTGCTTCTCCTATTGCTGCAGAGGAGTTTCCTGATTTAGCAATTGAAAAACGTAGTGCAGTAAGTATTGGAAGAAGATTACAAGATCCTCTTGCAGAACTTGTTAAAATTCCACCTGAAGGAATTGGAGTAGGGTTATATCAACATGATGTAAGTGAAAAGAAACTTTCTAGTTCTTTAGATTTTGTTGTTGAAAAGTGTGTAAATAGTGTTGGTGTTAATGTTAATACTGCATCTAGTTCTTTACTTAGTTATGTATCAGGACTTACTAAGAAAGCTTGTCAAAAAATAATTGAATATCGAGAAAAAGTTGGTAAAATTTTATCACGTGATGAAATAAGAAAGAAAAAATTGCTTTCTGATAAAGCATATGAACAAGCGATTGGATTTTTAAGAATTCCAGATGGAGATAATGAATTGGATAAAACAGCAATTCATCCTGAAAGTTATGGTGTTGCGGAAGCATTGTTAAAGGATTTAGGCTTTAGTATTCATGATATTGGTAGTCAAAAATTAATTGATGCTTTAAATCAAATTGATGTGAAAGAATATCAAGAAAAATTACATATTGATCAATATACTTTAGAAGATGTTATTTTATCTTTGAAAAAGCCTAATTTAGATCCTAGAGATGAGATGCCTCAACCATTACTTAGAAGTGATATATTAGATATTAAAGATTTAACTGTTGGTATGAAATTACAAGGTACTGTTCGCAATGTAGTTGATTTCGGGGCGTTTATAGATATTGGCTTACATAATGATGGACTTGCTCATATTTCTAAACTTACAGATAAGTATATTAAACATCCTAGTGAAGTTGTTAGTGTTGGGGATATTGTTGATTGTTATGTAGATGATATTAATTTAGAAAAAGGAAAGGTTAGTTTGAGTTTAATTCCTCGCTAATCTTTTTTGTTTATATATTTAATAATGGTGTATAATGTAAATAATAGGGAGGTGCTTATTTTATGAAGAAAAAATATGTTTTTGTATTTTTATCAGTTTTTATATTTGTTATAGCAGGTTTACTTATGATTAATAAGGTGAGTTATAGTGAACCATATCCTATTTGTGATGATTCTTATAATGTTGTTTATACTACTAATAAAATGAATGAATTTATTTCAAATGATAAAAATATGATTAAACTTCCTCAAAATATGTTTTTACTTGGTGAAGCACGTAGTTTTGGTTCTGGTTTTACTTATGCAACAAACGCTGAGTTATTATATCCTTTTGTTTTAAATCCTGGATATAATCCTGTTTATAGAATTGATTATAGTTCTAATAACTATGAGATTGGTTATTTAATCAAGAATATGGATTTAGGATTTAATGAAAGTGAAGAAAGGTATTATAAACAGATTTTATTACTATGGATAAGGGATGTTGTTGAAGGGTATGAGGATAATTATAATTATTATTATGATGATTATGTTGGAGAGATGAAGAAAATTCCTGTTGAAGAGAATTATGAAGACAAGTTTGATAGTGAAGGATGGATTTTTGAAAACTCTTTATCGGCTGGAGATAAACAGATGATAAAAGAATCAGAGGTTGGTGATACTCTAACAAAAGCACTAAAAGATTATTTTACTTTTGTTGAGTGGATTAGATCTGAACCAACCGAAGCTGCATTAAATTCCATTTCTTCTGATGAAATATATTATTATACAGATAATAAATATTTAGAAACTAATTTAATATATCCAAGTGCAGAAGGAAAACCATATAAATATCTTTTTGAAAAATATAAAGTTAAAGTAAACTCTCCTGCTGTTATTGTCGATAGCAATGGCAAAGTTAAAGATGTATTTAATAGTGATGAGGGATTTAAGGTAAGAATACCTATAGAAAGTATTAAGGATAAAAGTTTTAAATTTGATATTGATATTGTTGGTGAACTAAAACTATATGATATGTCAATATATGATGGAATGTTAGAGGGAAGAATTCAATATAATT
>CALVSC010000049.1 GCA_944358855.1 uncultured Bacilli bacterium
ATTTTCTTTTTTCTTTCATATTTTTATCCTTCCTCAGAAATTATTTTTTTTAATTTCTTATTAAATTCTATTCTTGGGATTAATACTGTTCTTCCGCAGTTTAGGCATTTAATTTTAATATCTGCACCTACTCTTGTAATTTCCCATTCATTTGCTCCACAGGGGTGCTGCTTTTTCATGATTACTTTTGTTCCGATTGTATAATTATTATTTTCCATGTGTCACCTCAATCTGTTGACATGAAACGCTAATGTTTCTGGCGTCTAATCTCTTTTTAAATTCGCTACGTAAAAATCTTTGGGCTCCATAATGTTGCATTGATTTTGTTTCTACTACTACTCTATATCTCATATTTGAGTCTTCAAAGTCGTCAAGTCCCCAAATTGCAATATCTCCAGTTGCATTTGGTACTTTTCCATTTAATTCTTGACGAATTTCTTCTAGAGCTTCTGCTACTTTGTCTGGGTCCTCATCATAGGAAACCCCTATATCTATAATTGCTAAGTAGTTATTTAAACTATAGTTAATTACGTTATCCAATTTATGATTGGCAATAATTTTTACAGCTCCACGATAATCTTTAATTCTTGTAGTACGTAATCCTAAGAAAACAACCTCTCCCATGAATCCATCATATTCAATCGTATCTCCTACATCAAATTGGTTTTCTGTAATAATAGAGACACCTGCAATAATATCTTTTGCCATATCCTGAAAAGCTAGTCCTAATAAAGCTGTTGTAATACCTAATCCTGCTACTATAGATTTTACATTAACTCCAAAATTAGCTAAAATTGCCAATAAAACAACTACAACTATTGTATATTTTGTAATGTTTATTAGAACTATCCTCATGGTATTAGCTCTCTGGCGATGATTCTTTTTCATTTTTTTTGAGGATGGTGCAATTTTGTTTATTAATTTTTTTAGTAAATAATAGACAATAAACCCAATAGCTATATAAACTATTGGAAAAATCAAATGTTCTAATTCTATTGTTAGTGTATCAAACAACTGCAATTAAATTACCCCCTTGTTTCTAAATTCATAATTTCTAGGAGTCTATTTAAATCATTTCCGTTTACAAAACTTATCTCAATTTTATTAGATTTTATTTTAACTTTTGTTCCTAATTTATCACATAATTCTTCTTCTAGATACTGATACTCATTAGCTTTTTGTGCATGTTTTTGAATTTTATGTGTTCTTTCATATTTTTCTGGTGAATGTGTTAAGTTTTCTAATTCTCTAACACTCATTCCCTCATTAATTACTTTTTCTGCTAATTCTTCTTGTTGCTTTTCATTTTCAAGTTTACTTAACACTCTGGCATGCCCCATAGTCATTTTTTTATCACTTATCATTGCTTGAATGTTATTTGGTAATGTTTGTAAACCGAGCATATTAGTAATATAGCTTCTACTTTTTCCTAATTTTTTTGCTAATTCTTCTTGTGTAATATGTAGGGCATCTATTAATTTTTTGTATGCACGAGATTCTTCCATTGGATTTAGATTCTCACGTTGTAAATTTTCAAGTAGAGCAATTTCCATCATTTCTTCGTCCGTAAAATCTCTTACAATTGCTGGAATTTCTTCTAACCCTGCCATTTGTGAAGCTTTTACACGTCTTTCACCTGCTATTATTTCATAACCCTTAATACTTTTTTTAATTATAATTGGTTGAAATACGCCATGTTCTTTAATAGAATCTGCTAATTCTTGTAAAGCTTTTTCATCAAATACTTGTCTTGGCTGATATGGATTACTTCTTAATTCACTAATTTTTACATTGATAATTGCTTCTTTTGGAGTTTCTGTTAATATTTTTTCTTCCATTTTGTCATAAGCAATTGGTTCATTATAAAATAATTCTTCTAGACCTCTTCCTAGAGCTCTTCTTTTGTTATTATTTTCCATTTCTTTCAATCACTTCCTTTGCTAGATTTAGGTAAGCTTCACTGCCACGGCTTTTAGGATCATATGCAATGATTGGTTCACCATGTGATGGAGCTTCTGTCAACCGAACTAACCTTGGAATAATCGTGTTATATACTTTTTCCTTGAAAAATTTTCTTATATCTTCTACTACTTCAAACCCTAAATTTGTTCTAGAGTCAAGCATTGTTAACAATACCCCTTCTATATCAAGCGTTGGATTTAAACTTTTTTGAGCTAGCATAATTGTCTTTAATAGTTGTGTGATTCCTTCTAGAGCAAAGAATTCACACTGAACTGGAATAATAACTGAGTTAGATGCAGTTAGAGCATTCGTTGTTATAATTCCTAAAGATGGTGGACAATCAATAATAATATAGTCAAAACTATTTTTTATATCCATTAAGTGTATTTTTAACTGTTCTCCCTTTAAAAAGCCTGATTCTTGTTTACTTTTTTCAACTAATTCAATATCTAGTCCTGCTAAATTAATTGTTGCTGGCAATACATATAAGTTCTTATATTTTGTTTTTATCATTGCCTCTGATATTTTACACTCACCAATTAAAACATCGTAAACACTTTTTTCTATATCTCCTTTATTTATTCCTACCCCTGTTGTAGTATTTCCTTGTGGATCTAAATCTATTAATAGAACCTTTTTACCTAGTACTGCTAATGATGCAGAAAGATTGATACTAGTTGTTGTTTTTCCTACTCCACCTTTTTGATTTACTAAAGATATCACCTTTCCCATGTTATCACCTGTTTCCATTTTTACTAATATATTGTATCAAATAAAGAAGCTTTTTAAAATGCTTTTCTAAAAAAAAGTAGATTTTTTATCTACTTTATTGTTCTGCTGTTTTATCTAATTTTACTATAATTTGATAAGATTTAGAAAAGTTCATTTCATCTATATCTGCTGCTACTCCATGTGCTTTTAATTCTTCTACTAAACTTCTTATCATATCTATTGATTTTTGTATGTTGAATTTTTCATTTTTCTTATTATTATTTTCCTTCATTATGCTTGGTTCAAATAAAGTTTTATTAATATTTGTATTGTTTAATTTATCTTTTTCAAATCTAGAGTCATGTTGTACTTGTGTTTCTTCACTATAATTACTGTTATTAAGCATATTGGCTTTTTCATGATTTTCTTCTATTTCATTTACAGATACTGATTTTGTATTAGAAGTCTGTACTGTATCTGGTAGATTTACTGGTATTAAACTTGGGGTTTTAAAATAGTCTTCCGCTGTTGGTGCTGGTTTATTTGCATCCTCTTTTACAATTGCTTCTGCTGGTGTTAGATATTTAAATTCTTTGTTTTGTTGTGTTGGTGCATTAGTAATATGTAACAAACTATCCAAATCTCCTGTTGGTGCTGGACTTCTTACAGAATTAATATCAACAGCATTAGCTTTTATTTCAGAAATATTTGGGGTTATTTCAGTACTATTTGGATTTGTTCCCCCAATTATTGGAGTGTCACTATCATCATCGTCATCATCATCATTTATTTCACCATAATTAATAAATCTTGGTGGGTTAGCATTATCAAAGTTAGAGCCTTCTGGAGGTGCTATTGTAATTTTTCCTATTTCTTCTTGTTGTTCTGGTAATTTAGCTGTTGGAGTTAATGGACTACTATTTACAAAATTTGTTGAATTAATTGTTTGTTGATTGTTCATAGCTACTCCTTTCGTTTCTTTTTTTTCTTCTATGTTATTAATTTCAGCTTCTAATTGACGTACCGTCATTTTATTAGCTATTACTTTTTTTAACATTTCTTTTTGCTTTTTGGGATCAGCAATATTTAATAATGCCCTTGCATGTCTTTCTGAAATTTGCTCTTTTAATAAAGCTTCTTGAACTTCGTCTGATAACCCTAATAATCTTATTTTGTTAGCTACTGCGGATTGGCTTTTTCCCATTGTTCTTGCTAATTCTTCTTGTGTCATTTGATCTAGTTCTAGTATTTTTTGATATGTTCTTGCTTCTTCCATAGGATTTAAATTTCGTCTTTGTAAGTTTTCAAGTAAAGCTACTTTCGAACTTTCTTTATCATCTAAATTTCTAACAATAGCTGGTATTTTAGTTAGGCCTGCCATTGCAGCTGCTTTGTATCTTCTTTCACCTGCTATTATTTCATATTTTCCATTTACGTTTCGTACTATAATTGGTTGGATAACACCATGTTCTTTAATTGATACGGCAAGTTCTTTTAGAGCTCGTTCATCAAAAACTTCTCTTGGCTGAAACCTATTTGGTATGATGTCATCTAAATATAGATATACAACTTCTTCTTTTGCATCTGTTTGCATGGCCATCCCTCTCTTTATTCTTTATAGTAACCCTATGTTATCATTATAGACTATTTTTCTTTTTCTTTCAATAAATACTTTAGAAGTAAAAGAAAAAAAGCAATATATCTTTTATTGCTTTTTACCTATTATTACTAAACTTCTATGACTTTTTTCAATTGGAAGATAAAATTTATTTATTTTTATAATTTTATATTTTTGGTTTATTTTTCTTTGTACTTCTTCTGATAATTCCTCATCAACATTACCTTTCATTGCAACTAAGTAACCAGTTTCTTTTACTAGGTGCATAGTATATTTTAATAACTTTTCAATATTAGCAACAGCTCGTGCTGTAACAATATCATACTGATTGTGAAGATCTTCTGCTCTAATATGAATTGCGGTTATATTATCCAAATCTAGTTCTTTTATTACTTCATTTAAATATTTTACTCTCTTTAATAAAGAATCTACTAAAGTAATCTTGACATTTGGATAAAATATTTTCAAGACAATTCCTGGAAATCCGGCACCAGTTCCCACATCACATAATGTAGATATTTCTTTTAGGTTCACTTCTTTCACTATTGTTAAGCTATCATAAAAATGTTTTAAATATACCTCTTTTTTTTCAATGATACGCGTTAAATTTATTTTTTGATTCCATTCTTTTAGTAAATTATAAAATTTGTTTAATTGATTCATTTGAGATTCCGTGGCTTCTATTCCTAATTCTCTAATTGACTCTATAAATTCTTTTTCTGTCATTTAATTATTTCTCCTTAAATATACCATTAATATTGAAATATCTGCTGGATTTACACCACTTATTCTTGATGCTTGGCCAATTGTCGTTGGCCTTATTTCACTTAGTTTCTGTCTTGCTTCACTTGCTAAATTTGGCATCTTTTCATAATCTATATTTTCTGGAATTTTCTTTTCTTCTAAGGCTAACATTTTTGCTGCCTCTTTGTTAGCTTTTTTAATATATCCCTCATATTTTGCATTTATTTCTACTTGTTCTTTTTCTTCTTCTGTATAGTTTAATTCTACAAAGTGTTCTATGTGTTTTAATGTTACTTCTGGCCTTTTTAAAAATTCATATAGAGAAATTCCATCTTTTAAAGCTGGTGAAGGAATTGTCTCAATATATTCATTTATTTCTTTTTTAGGTGTTATTCGTGTTGTTTGCAAAAGATAAGTTATTTCTTTAATATGTTCTTTTTTAATTAAAAATTCTTTATATTTCGCATCATCAATTAATCCTACCATATGCCCATATTCTCTTAATCTTAAATCAGCATTATCATTTCTTAATAATAAACGATATTCTGCTCGAGAAGTTAATAATCTATATGGATCTTTTACTCCTTTAGTTACTAAATCGTCTATTAAAACACCTATATATGCTTCGTTTCTTTTTAGTATTAAAGGTTCTTTTCCCTCTAATTTTAGGGATGCATTAATTCCAGCAATTAATCCTTGACCAGCGGCTTCTTCATATCCACTCGTACCATTAATTTGACCGGCAGTATATAAATTTTCAACTAATTTTGTTTCTAATGATTGTTTTAATTGTTTGGAATCAATAGCATCATATTCAATTGCGTATCCATATTTTAATATTTTAGCATTTTCTAGTCCTGGAAGACTATGAACCATTAAATCTTGAACTTCATAAGGCATACTTGTTGAGAATCCTTGTAAATAGATGTCATCATAATATAAACTTTCTGGTTCTAAAAATAACTGATGTCTTTCTTTATCACTGAATCTTACAACTTTGTCTTCAATAGATGGACAATATCTTGGTCCTACTCCTTCTACGTATCCTCCATACATACTAGATTCATTTAAATGTTCTTTTATTATTTCATGGGTCTTTGAATTTGTATAAATTAAATAGCATGATATTTGATCTTTAGGCTGACGATAAACTACATTGTCATAAGAAAATGTTCTAGGAATACTATCTCCTTTTTCTTCCTGAGCTTTACTATAATCAATGGTGTTTTTATCAATTCTTTGTGGAGTACCCGTCTTTAGTCTTTTAATCGTAAACCCTAATTTCCTTAAACTATCACTTAAATATTTTGATTCTTTCTCGCCATGTGGTCCACTTGGAGTTTTATTTGCACCATTTAATATTACAGCTTTTAAATATGTTCCTGTTGTTAAAATGACGGCTTGAGAAAGGATTTTTGTTCCATCTTCAAGCTCAACTCCCTCAATTTTATTATTTTTAACAATTAAATTTTCTACCATTGCTTCTTTTATTTTTAAGTTTTTCGTATTTTTTAAGGTTTTTAACATTTCTTGTGGATAGATTATTTTATCTGCTTGAAAACGCAAAGCTTGTACTGCTGGTCCTTTCTTTGTGTTTAACATTTTTGTTTGTAATGCACCTTTATCAGCGTTTCTTCCCATTTCTCCACCTAAAGCGTCTATTTCCCTTACAACAATACCTTTTGCTGGACCTCCAATGGATGGATTACAAGGCATATCGGCAATGTTTTTTATATTTGATGTTATAAGAAGGGTATTATGACCTTTACGGGCAGAAGCTAACGCTGCTTCACACCCTGCATGCCCTCCTCCTACTACAATGATTTCATATTTCATTTTATCCCTACTTTCCTACACAGAAATTAGCAAAAAGATGATCAAGTATCTCATCACTATATGTTTCACCAATTATCTCTCCTAATAAGTCGAAGGTTTCTTTTAAATCTATTTCTATCATATCTATTGGTAAATTGTCTTTAATACCTTGTTCTGCCTCTTGTAAACTTTCATATGCTTTATTTGCTAATGATATCTGTCTTGAATTTGTTAAATAGTTATAGTCTTTTGTTTTTATTTTTTCTAATTGAAATAACTCAATAATTTTGTCTTTTAATTCTTTAATTCCTTCTACAGAATTAGCATTTGTTCTTACTATATTTTGTAAATCGTTGTTTTCTAATTTTAATTTGTCTGCTAAATCTGTTTTGTTTATTACAATTATTCTATTTTTATCTTTAGTTTTATTTAATATTTCCTGGTCTTTTTCTGTCAATTGTTCGTTATTGTTTAAAACCACAATAACTAAATCTGCATCATCTATCATAGATAAACTTTTTTCTACTCCAATTTTTTCTACTACATCTTCTGTTTCTCTAATCCCTGCTGTATCTATAATATTTAAAAGAATGCCATCTAAATATATTTCTCCTTCTACTATATCTCTCGTTGTTCCGGCAATATCTGTTACTATAGCTTTATCTTGTTGTAAAAGTTTATTCAAAATGCTACTTTTACCAACATTTGGTCTTCCTACTATTACTGTTTTTATTCCATCTTTTATTAAAGTCATATTTTTTGATTCTTTAATTACGTTTTGCAATTCTTTCTTTAGTTCTTTGATAGAATCTTTTACTTTTTCTATAGTAACAACTTCTATATCATGATATTCTGGATAATCTATATTTACTTCAATACTTGCTAAAAGTTGCTTTAATTTTTCTCTAAAATTTTTTATCATATTTGACGTTGTTCCACTCAATTGAGATAGCGCCAATTTATTTGCTTCTTCACTTTTACTATCAATAATATCCATCACTGCTTCACTTTTTACTAAATCAATTCGTCCATTTAAAAATGCTCTTTTGGTAAATTCCCCTGGTTCCGCTAGTCTTGCTCCATGATTTAACATAGTTTCTAATATTCTTTTTGTTGAAATTATACCACCGTGACAATTAATTTCTACAACATCTTCTGTAGTATATGTTTTTGGGGCTTTCATAATTGAAATTAATACTTCGTCAATTATTTCATCTTTATCAACGATGTGTCCATAATTAATCGTATGTGATTGAACTTTTGTTAAGTCTTTCCCTTTAAAACAATTATTTACTATTTCTATTGCTTCATTACCACTTAATCTTACAATTGAAATTGCTCCTACACCCAATGCTGTGGAAATTGCTACGATTGTATCGTTCATGGTATCACTCCCTTTTTCTCCGTATATTATAGCACATTATTTTTCATTTAGTAAAAAGAAAAGAAGATTTATTCATCTTCTTTTGGTTTTATTACTACATAACGATTTGGTTCTGTTCCTTCACTTTCTGTATATACTTTTTTATTATTAGTTAATGCATTATGGATAATTCTTCTTTCATAAGAATTCATAGAATCCATCTTTGCTTCTATTTTTGTAGTAGCAACTTCACGAGCTGTTTTCTTGGCTAGACGAACTAGTGCTCTTTCATGTTTTTCTTTATAGTCATTAATATCTATTAAAAATTTATAAGATTCCCCTATTTCCTTTTTAATATATTGTCCTACTACAATTGATAAAGCATGAAGATTTTTTCCGTTCTTTCCTATTAATAATGCATCATTATCAGAATATATTGTATAGGTTGGAACTTGATCATGCATTTTTACTTCAATATTTGCTGTAAATCCTAAATCTTTTATTAATTTTGAAAGATAATTTTTTATTTCTGTTGCAATTTCTCTTTTTTCAATGACTTCAATTTCTACTTTTTTGCTTTTGAAAAGTCCTCCTTTTTGTACTTCAACTTCTCTGATTATTAAATTTTCAGCTAATTCTTGAAGTCCTACTTGGGCTGCTTCGATTGCTTCTTCTTTCGTTTTACCTGTAAATCTATGCTTTTCCATGTTTTTCAGCACTCCTTTTCACTACTATATTTTGGATTATAGTCAATATGTTTGATATTACCCAATAAATACCTAATGCAGATGGCATAAACAATGCAGTTATAATAATTATAACACTCATCATTATAGGCATCATCTTCATACTTGGATCCAAATTGGAGTTTGAAAGATTCATTTTAAAAGTATAGAATGTTGTACCAGCAATTAATAACATTAATATAATGTATCCTATGAATGTTCCAGATGTAACACCTACCACAGGAGTAGTTCCTAATTGCATTCCTAAGAAATTGTCTTCAAAAATTGCTGGAGTTCTTTGAACTGCTTCAAAGAAAGCAATTAATAGTGGTAATTGTATCATTGCAAATAAACAGCCTGACATAGGACTTATATTATATTTTTTATATACCATCATTAATTCTTGACTTTGTCTCATCATTGAATCTTGGTCTTGTTTATCTTTATATTTTTTAGTTATTTTTTCAATTTCAGGTTGTGCCTTTTTCATGTTTTCGGATTGTAGTACTGTCTTTTTAGTTAATGGTAAAGTTATTAATCTTATAATTATTGTTATGATGATTAATGATACTGCATAATTACCTACAATACTACCTAACCATAATAAGATAAATGCTAATGGTTTTACGAAAATACTGGTCCATAGTCCTTCATATTTTCCTGATGTTGGAGTAAATTCATCACATGTTGGTAATTTGTCGATTTTCACTCCATTTTCTTCATATAATTTTTTGTTTTCTTTATCTGTTGGTTGACAGATAATATTTTCTGTTAAATT
>CALVSC010000050.1 GCA_944358855.1 uncultured Bacilli bacterium
TCCTTTTTATTTTTTAGAATAAAATTATAGGCATCTTTACACATGTCTTCTATTGTTTTGGTTGCTTCCCAACCTAGTTCTTCTTTGGCTTTTGTTGGATCAGAGTAGCATTCGGCAATGTCTCCTGGTCTGCGTTCTGTAATTTTATAATTTACTTTTACGTTGTTTACTTTTTCAAAAGCGTTTACTAGGTCAAGTACACTGTACCCTACTCCTGTTCCTAAGTTGTAGATATATAGTCCTTTTGTTTCTTTTTCTAGTTTTTCTAAGGCTTTTATATGACCTTTTGCAAGATCTACTACATGGATATAGTCTCTTACTCCGGTTCCGTCTTTGGTTGGATAATCATTTCCAAATACAGATAAACATTCTAATTCTCCACTAGCAACTTTAGCAATATATGGCATTAGGTTTGCTGGTATTCCATTTGGCTCTTCACCTATAAGTCCTGTAGGATGAGCTCCTATTGGATTAAAGTATCTTAGTATTGCGATGTCCCAGTTATTATCAGATTTATATAAATCCTTTAAAATTTGTTCTACAAATAGTTTTGAAGTACCATATGGATTCGTTGTTCCTCCTGTTTTATCTTCTTCTTTGATTGGTACTCGTTCTGGGTCTCCATAAACTGTAGCACTAGATGAAAAAACAATCTTTTTTACATTGTGCATCATCATAGTCTTTAATAATACTAATACTGTTGATACATTATTTGTATAATATTCAATTGGTTTTTGTACTGATTCTCCTACTGCTTTATATGCTGCGAAGTCAATTACAGCATCTATTTTTTCTTCTGTAAAAATCTTATCTAGTAGTTTTTCATCTATCATATCTCCTAAATAAAATTTTACTTCTTTTCCTGTAATTTCTTTTATTTTGTCTTTTACTTCTTCTTTAGAATTAGATAAATTATCTAATACTACTACCTCATAATTTTCTTGTAATAATTCTACACAAGTATGACTACCTATGTATCCTAATCCTCCTGTTACTAAAACTTTCATATCCTTACCTCCTATAATTTTCATATTCATCCATTACTGAAAGCATTTCTTCTCCAATAATATTTTCTATTTGATGAGATTCCATACTCTCTTTAATAAACTGTTCCATGTCGTTTACAGAAACATAAAATAGTTTAAAATCTGTTTCTCTTTCTATTCCTGATAGACTCATTTCTTTAATGTCTGGTCTATCGTTTGTTGGAACAATGTAATAATACATTTTATTACATCTTGTTTTACCAGTACTTAGATAATTGTCATAATATTCTTCTATTACCATAAATGGTCCTGTTTCTATTTTTACTGTAATTCCCGTTTCTTCTTTTATTTCTCTTCGTAGTGTTTCTTCTAAAGACTCTGTCTTTTTCCAGTGACCGCCAGGGAATTGATAAGTATGGTTATTATGAACAATTAATAATTCTCCTTTATTATTTGTCATTAAGGCTTTTACTCTAATTACTGTTTCATCTATATTTAAAATATCTAAATTGTCATTGTTTATTACTATTCTTTTCATATGTTACCCCTTTTTAATTATAAACGAATCTTTCCCAGTATTCTGTTATATTTGGTGATACTGTTTGGAATACAGCATCAATTTGTTCACACATATATTTTGCTTTTTTCCATATAGTGGTTCCTGTTTGTAGACAGCTTGCTTCATTGCTAGCCATCATATATTCAAAAGTTGAGGCTCTATCTTCATATGGATCTGTTTGTGCATAATCATTTACAAAATAAGAATTTAAATTGTTGGTACTTTTAAATGAATATCCTTGGTTGATATTTCCGTAGTTAAACCCGTTCGGATTTAGAGAGTTCCAAGTTGTATAGTTTGCACCTTTTTCATACATATATTTTTCAATATAGTGATATATTTCGTGATGTAAGCTTTCAACGTAACTATAGTCTGTTGCGAGTGAAATAATTACATGTTTTGATGAAGAGTCTGTTATACCGGTGACGTTATTTTGAGAATATCTCTTTAATAAGTAAATAGATAATTTATAATTTTTTGTGTTTATTTCATTAAAGAATCCTTGTGGATATAATGATAAATTATAGTTTAATTCATATAGTAGCGAATTAATTCTATTTTTATCAGTTAGCATTACTGTTGATAATCCTCCTACACTATATCCGTTTGTTTCAACGCCATATTTCACTTCAATATTGTATGTGTTTTCTATTTGATTTCTTAAAGCATTGTTGCTGTCATCTATGGTAGTTACTTCTGTTTTAGGACTAACTTCTACACTTGGTGCTGGATTATTTGTAGATGGAGTATTAGGTGTTGTGGTTTCTGATGTTTCGGGTGGTAGTTCTTGTTCTTCCCCTTTACCACCTGTTGCTACATCTGTTGTTGTAATATTGATATCCGATAAAGTATTGGTACTAATTACATGTGTGTTTCTCGTTGGCTGAATTAATGATTTAGTATCAAGTTCTAAGCCTATACCTAATAGTATTAAAACAAATGATAAGGCGATTAAGACTTTGGCTAATTTCAATTTAGAATCTCTTGTCATAAGCGCCTCCTACTCTTCTATCTAATTGTAGCAAATTTACGAATAAAAAAAAAGACCAAAAAGTCTTTAATTCCAAATATTCGATGTCATCATTCCTAAAATAATTAGTCCAAATACTATCATACTTAAAATAAATCCTAATATGTTTCCTACGCCTCGTTCATCTATTTTTCCTTGACTTATTTCAGGTGTGTTTTTATTATCTACTTTTTCTTGTAAATAAGTAGCGCTTTTTTCATCTATACCATTTATTTTACACATATCATTATTTTCACTAATAACTTTTAAACTACTTGTATTTCCTTTATAAGAAGAGATGTTATTAATTACTATTTTGTTTCTAGTACTTAGTTCTTTTACAAATGGACCTATTATATTTTTTAATAGCTCTTCTTGTTTTATTTTTATTTTTTCTTCTTGTTGTTCTGTATTTCCATCTATATCATATTTGGTAATGGTTAAATTACAATTATCATCTTCTATGTCAAATTCTATTACAATAGAGTTTTCTTTGGTTGATTTATTTAAAAAGTTTAATAGTAATGATAAATAATCCTTTGGTTCTTCATCTAATAGCTCTATTTCTGCCATATTATCACTTCCTATTGATACTCTTCATTTAGTTTTTTTATTTCGTCATATATTTCTTGAGCTTTGTCTACTTCTCCTTCATTATAATAGATACTAGCTTTTACTGTTAAATCTTCTATTTTTCTTTCTACATCATCTGGTAGTTCTTTTTTCATAGGAGATAGTTCTTCTTCTTTGGCGGCCGCTTCTTTTTCTTGAGCAGCAAGTTCTGGTAAAAGTCCTTTATCGGCTAATAGTTGTTCTTGTTTTAATCTGGATTTTCTCAAGTTTTCAATTTGATTTTGCCTTACCATAATGGCTTTAGAAGGTGTTTTTACCGTTTTTTGGAAACGTTTCTTTAGTTCAGGAGTTTCTTCTTTTGGTGCGTCTTCTAAAGCTGGCTCTTGTGTTTCTTCTAGAGGATCTAGTTCTATTGATGGTTCTTCTGTTACTGTTTGTGGTTCCTCTTTTGTTTCACTTTCAGCTGGGCTCTCTATTTTAGGCTCTTCTTGTACTTCCATTTTAGGTTCTGGTTGTGGTGCTGGCTCGCTTACTGGTTTTTCTGGTTCGGGAGTTGCTACGGAAGGTGCTTCCACAGGTTGGGTAACTGGTGCTGCTTGTGGCGCTTCTGGAACTTCAGGAGAAGCGACTTCTTCTACAGGAGCAATTACTGGTGTTAATTCAATATCTGGCAATTCTACTTTACTTGGACTAGGGGATGGAGCCTCTTCTACTTTCGTTGGGACTGCAGGCTCTGGTGGCGCAGGAACTGCTGGTGTAGTAGGCGCAGTTACTATTGGAGTTGGTACAGTAATCTGTGGTGTAGGAATTGTAATTGCTGGTGTAGGTGCAGGAACTACTGGTGCAGATACTGATACTTCTGGTGTTGGAGTAGGAACTACTGGTGCTGGCATTTCTGCTGACATTGGTTCCTTTACTACTTCTTGTTTTTCTTCTCCTCTTTCTTTGCTTGGTATGTCTATTCCTTCTAGTTCTTCTTCTATATCATCTAATTTTTGTAATTCTTGTTCTAAATTGTCAGTTAATTCTACTACTTTATCACTAATTTCACTTAGTTTTTTTAGTAGTGCTTCTTTTTCTTCTGAATCTTCTAAGTTCTTTTTTATGTTTATCTTTTTTCGTGTAATACCTGTAACAACATCATAAGCAATGGCTTTTACTTGCATTGATGCTAAACGATATTCACTGTTATCAAATTCATAGATATCATCCACTAGCCATCACTCCTATTATGAATTTGGCTGCGCATTTGCAATTTGTTTTAATAAGTGTTGTACATTTGACCATTCCACATCGTCTGTTATTTCTTCAAGTTTAAAGATACTACCATCAGGGATAATTTTGGCAATATAAATTACTTGATTTCCTGTTTCTTCTTGAATCTCACCTTTAGAATATACAACGTATTGACGCTTATCATCTTCTGAATTTAGAAATGTAACTACTTCTATTTCGTGTGATAACCCATCAATATCAATTAATTCAGCCATTTCCTTGTTATCCATAGCGCAACCTCTCTATTCTATAATTTATTATACACAACTTTTTTTACTAAGTAAATAATAATTATATAATGTTTATTACTACAATATTACTTATTAAAAGTACGATAGTTACTATGTTTATTACTTTTTCAGGGATTTTCTTTTCTATTTTAGATAATATAAATATTAATAATATGATTGGTATTAAATAAGATATTAAATAACTAAAGTTTATTAGTATTTCCATTATTATATTAATATTTTCCACTTCTATTAGAGCATTTAATATATTTAGATTTGTTGTTGGTATTACGAATCCTATTGATATTGCGAATAATATTAATAAAACATTTAATACTTTATTCGATGGTGTTGTCTTTCTAATTATATTTACAATAAAAAATATAGTTAATAATAATATAATTAGTCTTCCTACTCCGTTTAATAGTGGGATATTTAAATTTGTATTTAATATATGAATCATACCAATTAATACTAAAGATATTGGTAAAATAAGAAGTCTTTCTTTTTTGTTTTTTGGTATTTGTAATAGTAGTTGATAAATTATTATTAAAAAGATAGATAAAAATGATAGTGAAGTTAATACTCCAAGTATAGGTACAGCTGTTAATAGATCATAGTTTTTAAAGTTTACTTGTCCTATGATTGGTAAAGTTGTGGTTGTTTCTTTATCTAGCTTTTGTTCTTCTTCTTGGAACTTTTCATCTGGTATTTGTTCTACTTCTTGATATGTTCCTTCTTTTATTTCATTTACAATATCGTGGTGTTTATTTTCGGTATAGTATGATACAGTTCTTCTTAGTTTTTGTTCTGTACTAACATCAAAACCTTTTATGACTGTCTGTCCTATGATAGTAACTGGTACTCCTGTAAATGTATTGTTAGTCTTCTCTGCTATTTCATTTAAAAATTCTTCATTTTCTTGATTAAACCATACTTCATACAGTGTGACGTTTAGGTTAGGAAATTCTTGTTTTAAATCTTCTAAATATTCTTTTTCTAAAGCACAGTGAGGGCATCCATCTCCCCAGAATAAGTATAGATTTACTTTTTCTTTCGCACTTACAGGAATGATAGATATCATTGTTAATAATAGTACAAAAAGTACTTTAGTTATTTTTTTCATATAGACTACTCAACTCTTTTCTAATTCTTAAAAATTCTTTTATAAAGATTGTAAGTTCTTCTTTTGTAGTTAGTGGAGAAATACTAATTCTTAAACTATGACTTGATTTTTTTTCATCTTTTGTTACAGCGTAAACAGCAGATGATAATTCACTAGTAGAACATGCAGTTTTAGTTGAAATATAGATTTCTTTTTCTTCTAAGGCGTGTAAAAATGTTTCTGGTTTTATGTTTTCAATACTAATATTTATAATATTACTTATTGCATCTTTTGGACTATTAATCGTCACTTGTTCTTTTTCTAGTTCTTCTCGTAAGTAGTGATTTAAGTCTTTTACTTTTTTTTCTTTTTCGTCAAAGTTTTCATAAGCTAGTCGTAGTGCTTTCGCCGTTGATACAATTAAAGCTGTTGCAGGAGTTCCACTACGATAGGCAGTCGTTGATTTTCCTCCATGAATTAATGGCTCAATTACGATGTTTTCTTTTTTTATTAATGCGCCTATTCCCTTCATACCATAGAATTTTTGAGCAGAAAATGAAGCTAGATCAACATTTTCTAAATTTATTTTTTCTTTTCCTAAACTTTGAGTAATATCAGAGTGAAAAAAGGCCTTAGGGTATTCTTTTACAATTTTTCCGATTTCCTCTATTGGCTGTCTTATTCCTAACTCACTACTGATACTAGCAATTGTAACTAATATTGTATTATCTCGCATTTTCTTTTTTAAGTCTTCTAAATCAACTTTTCCAGTAGAATCCAGATTGACGTAATCGATGATAAATCCTTGTTTTTCTAGATATTTTAATGGTTCTATTATAGAGGAATGTTCTAGTTTCGTTGTGATTATATGTTTTCCTCTATTTTGGTATTTAAAACAGATTCCTTTAATGGCAGTGTTATTTGCTTCACTAGCACCACTTGTATATATAATTTCTTCTTTTTTTACACCTAGAATACTAGCGATTTGTCTTGTAGCAGCATCTATTAAATTCTTAGCTTCTACTCCTAATTTATGTAGGGAGTTAGGATTTCCTATTATTCTTCTTGTCGTATCTACATAACTTTTTAATACTTCTTCGTTTACTGGTGTTGTAGCACTATAATCTAGATATATCATACTCTTCCTTCTTTCTTTTTTTATTTTATCACGAAAAATAAAATACAAAAAGAGAAAATGCTAAGATGGCATCTTCTCTTCATCTCCTGTAATATGATATAAAACATAATTTAATTTCGCTACTGCGAGTTCTATTGTCATTAGTTTTTCACTATTATCTAATTTATTGTTCTTTATTAATTCTTCTACCATTTTTTCAGCACTTTCTATTATTTCTTTTTTGTTTTCTAATAAATTTATTTTATCTAACATATAATTCATATTTACCTCCTAATTATCTATATACTTTTTTACGATATCATATAAGTGTTGCATTTTAGTATCTAGATTTTTTACTTCTTCTGAACAAGAATATAGTTCTCGTTTTAAATATACGGGAATATTTTCTGGTAATTTATATTGTAGTTTGTGTTCAAGAGATGCGAAAAAATCCATTGCTAGTGTACGTATTTGTATTTCTGCTTCTACATAGTCTATTTTTTCTTCTAAGTATAATGGTATTAATATATTTAAGTGATAACTACTATATCCTGATGATTTAGGGTTTTTAATATAATCATTTTCTTCTAATATTTTTAAGTTTTTAGAACTTTTTATAATATTTACCATATCATATACATCTGATAAGAAAGAACAGACAATACGAAATCCTACAATATCATGAACATGTTTTTTGATGTTTTTAGGTGTTATTGTTACTTTCTTCTTTTTTAGTTTTTTGATAATACTCTCTTTACTTTTTAATCTAGACTTCATATGTTCTACAGGATGTGATGTAGTTCTATATTCATAGTCTCCTATTATTATTTCTAGTTCTTTTTCTAACATAGTTTTGGCAAATTGATAACGTAGTAATAGTTTTTCCCAGGTTTCTTCTTTCATGGTTCCTCCTTTTTATTCCACAGAAAAAGGCTTTTTACAGCCTTTATTTATTTGTATTTTGATAATAGTCTCTTTCAGCAATACTTATACTTACTTCATCTAACTCTTCTTGTTCCTCATTTTCTAAATCAGGAATTATTTGTTCTATCTGCTGAAGAATCTGTTTGGCTGTTTGATATTCATCATAGTCAATATGAAATTTATTAAGTACTGCTATTTCATATGTCGTCAAATATAAATTGTGTTTTGTTTTATGTAGCTTGTTTTTTTCAAAGTCTATGGCACCTAGTAGTTTTTCTATGTCATATTCTGGCATTAGTTACAAGTATATCCATTCTTTTTCATGTGTGTCATAAACTCCCCTTCATTATATTTATCATTTACTTTTAGGGTAACTACATCTTTCGCCTTAGTATTGGCGTTTACTTCTAATTTTATTCCATCGTCTGATAAAATATCCATGTTATTTAAGATAATGGTTTCATCGTCATCTATTGTTATATGGGCAATTAATCTGTCTGTTTCTTGCGTTATTTTTTTTGTTTTCTTTGGTAAGTAATCATATGCTTCTCTTAATGTTTTCCTCATCTTTGTAAAGTCAGCTGTATTATCTGTAATATAGTTTTCTGGAAATATTATTGTTTTGGTAATATCCATTTTTTCGATACTATTAGAATCTAGTGTTGTTTTTATTTCTTCGGTTATTGTAAATCCTAAGTCATTGGTAGTTGTCTTATTACAGACAACGTATGGTTGTTTTACAGTAGCAAAGAAATATGTAATTATTACTAAAAATATAATCGATAACAGTATTGGAAATACTCTTCCTTTTTTTCGGCCCATTTTACTTTCCTTCTTTCTACCGTTATCTTATCCTATAACTGCCTTTTCGTCAAGAAAAAAGCTCTTTTTTCAAGAGCTTCTTATTATTTGATTTCAATAACTTTTTTCGTATCAACAACTTCTTTTTTAGGAACTGTAATATTTAACATTCCGTTTTCAAAGCTTGCATCAATATGATCTTCATCTAAGTCTCCTAGGTAAAAGCTTCTTTCATATTTTCCGTAAACTCTTTCACGACGAATGTAGTTTTTATCTTTGTCTTCTTCTGTTTGTTCTTGTTTTTTATCAGCTGTGATTGTTAGATATCCATCTTTGGTTTCTACAGAGATATCTTCTTTGTTAAATCCTGGGATATCCATTTCAATATGATAGTTACCATCTTTTTCGTAAATATCACATTTCATATTTTGTTCCTTTCTTGAAGTTAAAAAGTCATCAAACATATCATCAAAAAATCTTCTTGGCATTAAATCCATATATATCATCTTCCTTTCAATATTATTTTACTCATTCTATTTTATATTATTTAATTTCAATTAATTTTTTGGTTTCTTTTTCTTCTTCTTTTTTAGGAATTGTTAATTTTAACATTCCATTTTTAAATGATGCATCAATCTTATCTTCGTCTAAATCACCTAAATAAAATGTTCTTTCATATTTACCATAAGTTCTTTCACGACGTAGATAATTTTTATTATCATCATCTTTTACTTCTTCGCTTTTTGTAGCGGCAATTGTCAAATATCCATCTTTTGTTGTTACAGATATTTCATCTTTGGTAAAACCAGGAATATCCATTTCAATATGATATTTTCCACCTTTTTCATAGATATCGCATTTCATATGTTGCTCTTTTCTTGTCGTTAAAAAGTCATCAAACATATCATCAAAAAATCTTCTTGGCATTAAATCCATATTTATCATCTTCCTTTCGTTTACAATTATGTT
>CALVSC010000051.1 GCA_944358855.1 uncultured Bacilli bacterium
TTACCTACACCAGTTGGTCCTAAGAATAAGAAGGACGCAATTGGTCTATTAGGGTCTTTAATACCACTTCTAGATTTAATTACTGCATCACTTACTAATTCTAGTGCTTCGTCTTGTCCCATGACACGTTTTTTCATATTTTCTTCTAGATGTAATAGTTTATCCTTTTCACTACTTACTAGTTTAGCAACTGGAATATTTGTCCATTTCGCAATGATTTTAGCAATGTCGTCTTCTGTTACCGTGTCACTTAAGATTTTGTTCTTTTCACGGTTATTTAAATCTTCCAACTCTTTTTCTAGTTGTGGAATTGTACCATGACGAAGAATGGCAGCTTGTTCCAAATCATAATGATTTTCTGCTTGGTCTAGTTTGAATCTAGCATCTTCTAATTCTTTTTTCTTTTTCTTGATATCTTCGTTGATATTTTTTTCTTTATTCCAAGCATCTGTTAATTCTTGTTCCTTTTGTTTCATCGTTGTTAGATTCTTATCAATATCTTCACGACGTTTTTTAGATATTTCATCTTTTTCTTTTTTAATTGCTTGACGTTCGATTTCTAGTCTCATAATTCTGTGCGTTAAGTTATCTAGTTCAAATGGTACAGAATCCATTTGGACACGAATGGTTGCACAAGCTTCATCTACTAAGTCGATTGCTTTATCTGGTAGATAACGATCTGTTATATATCGATTTGATAAAGTGGCTGCCGCAACTAAGGCTTTATCTTGAATTGTTACGCCATGATAAATTTCAAATCTTTCTTTTAGTCCACGTAGAATGGTAATGGTATCATCTACTGTTGGCTCTGATACAATTATTTTTTGGAAACGTCTTTCTAGAGCTCCATCACGCTCAATATATTGTCTATATTCATTTAGAGTGGTTGCTCCTATAACGTGAATTTCACCACGAGCTAACATGGGCTTTAAGATATTGGAAGTATCCATTGCTCCATCTGTTCTACCAGTTCCAACTATCATGTGAATTTCATCGATAAACATGATGATGTCCCCTTCACTTTTCTTGATTTCATTTAGGACTTTTTTCAATCTCTCTTCAAATTCACCACGGTATTTAGCACCGGCAATTAATGCTGCCATATCTAACTCCCAGATTGTTTTATCTTTTAAACTAGCAGGAACATCACCTTTAATAATTCTTAAGGCAAGTCCTTCTACGATTGCTGTTTTACCTACACCAGGTTCACCAATTAGAACTGGGTTGTTTTTTGTTTTTCTTGATAATACTCTGGTGATACTACGAATTTCTTCATCACGACCGATGACAGGATCTATTTTACCTTTTTTTGCTTCGGCAGTAATGTCACGACCATATTTTTCTAGAACATTTTCTTCTTGTTCTTGTTCATAATTTGTATACATATTATCACCCCTTCATTGTATATTATACTCCACTTTTAGCACTTGTCAATATAGAGTGCTAATTTATTTTAAAAAAAATAGGAGAATTTTCTCTTGCTTTTTTCTTTATCCGCTTAAATCATCTTGAATAATATTTTCTTTTGGTATACTGTTCTCCATCATGTTTTCCTGTCTATTTATCATTTAAACCTTCTTGGTCATCAGGACTTCTATCTGTCATATCTCCTAATATAAAAATTTTTTCTTTCTCTAGTGGATATTCACAACTATGGAAATCACTAATTGCGACAAACGAATCTGGTATTGCTCTCGTGTTCGTCATATATCTTTTCCCCCTTAATCGGCCATATTATACCAAAAAAAAAGGATTTTGTAAATCCTTTCTTATTTCTCATCCTTTGGAGCAAATAATTTTATTACTTCTGATACTAGTAATGGTACAAGGGACAGAAGAATTACAGTTGCCCATTCTGTTATTGTTAAAGGTACAATACTAAAGAAGTCTTTTAATCCTGGTGTAAATACTGTAATAATTAAAATTGTTAATGAAGCAAGCATTGCTAGATAAAGCATTTTGTTTCTTGGATGATTTTTTGAAAATATTGATATAGTATTAGAATGTTGATTTAGTGCGTGAATAATTTGAGATAAACATAATGTAATAAATGTCATCGTAATGGCTGTTTCATAACTATCTTGCATTCCTATAAAGTAAGCAGCAAAAGATAACATTGTTAGTAAGGCACCATAGTAAACAATATTTCCAATCATTCCTTTTTCAAATAATGTTCCTTTTTTGGTTGGTGGATGCTTCATCGTATTTTTATTAGCTGGGTCTACTCCTAATGCAAGCGCTGGCAAAGTATCTGTAATTAGATTTACAAATAAAATATGAACAGCTAGAATTGGCGTTTGTAAGTTAAAGACCATTGCTAATAAAATCGTTAATACTTCAGCAATATTTCCTGTTAATAAAAATTGTATTACTTTTTCAATATTTCTATATATTCGTCTTCCTTCTTTGATAGCAACTTCGATTGTAGAAAAATTATCGTCTAATAGTAACATATCCGCTGCATCCTTAGCAACGTCTGTTCCTGTTCCCATGGCAATTCCAATGTCTGCAGTATTAAGAGCTGGAGCGTCGTTTACTCCATCTCCTGTCATTCCTACAATTTCATGTTGTTCTTGTAAAGCATTTACAATATCTAGTTTATCCTTTGGGCTAACACGTGAAAAGACACTTATCTTTGGTAATTTTTTTAATAGTTCTTCTCTTGTCATGCGATGGAATTCTTCTACGTTTACAGCTAAATCTCCCTCTTGGTAAATACCTAGTTGTTTGGCTATTGCAACAGCCGTTGCTTTATGGTCACCGGTTATCATAATAACTCTAATTCCAGCTTCGTGACAACTCTTAATAGAAGATGTTACTTCTTTTCTTGGAGGGTCTATCATACCAGTTATTCCAATAAATGTCATGTTCTTTTCTACCTCGTTTTTAGTAAGTTTTGTTGTCTTATAAGCGTATCCTAAACTTCTTAGGGCGTTTTGAGATAGATTTTCACATTTTTCTAAAATTATTTTCTTTTCATCCTCGGTTAATTTTTTCTTTCTTCCTCCTACCAAGGCATAAGAACAACCCTTTAATAGTTCTTCTACTGCTCCTTTGGTATAAGAAGTTAATTTTCCTTTCTCATCTTTACAAATTACTGTCATTAACTTTCTATCAGAATCAAATGGTTTTTCTTCTTCTTTAGGATTATTCCTTATAATTTCGTCTATAGAATAGTTATTTTTTTCAGCAAATACTAGTAGAGCGCCTTCTGTTGGATCTCCTTGCATCTTTCCCTGTATTAGGCTGGCATTATTACATAGAACTCCACATTTTACTAATTTATCTATATTTTTTTCTTTTTGATATAGTAGACTATCTGCTGTTTCATATTCTATTACTGTCATTTTGTTTTCCGTTAAGGTACCTGTTTTATCACTACAAATTACTGTGGCGCTTCCTAATGTCTCTACTGCTGGTAGTTGTTTTACAAGGGCTTTTTTCTTGGCCATTCTTTCTACTCCTAAAGCCATTACAACGGTTACTGTTGCAGGTAGCCCTTCTGGAATTACAGAAATAGCAAGCGATATAGATATCATTAAAATATCTATTAGATTTTGACCATGATATAGTCCTAATATGAATATAAATATACTTACTAATATTCCTAAGATACTTAGTACTTTTCCTATTTGATTTAGTTTTTTCTTTAATGGTGTTTCTCCAGATTCATCATCTAAAAGTTTCGCAATCGTTCCTATTTCAGTATTCATACCAGTAGAAGTAACTACCCCTACTCCTGTACCATTCGTTATAATTGTAGATGAAAATCCCATGTTTTTTCTTTCGCCTAATGGCTCATCTTTCTTTCCAATATATAACGCATCTTTTCCAACAGGAATACTTTCTCCTGTTAAAGCAGATTCATCTACTTCGATTTCGTGTTCTTTTAAAAAGCGAATGTCAGCTGGAATAATATTTCCAGCTTCTAAATAAATAATATCTCCAGGTACTAATTCTTTCGCCATAATTTGTTCTTTTTTACCATTTCTTAATACTAGAGAGTGTGGTGCATTCATATTTTTTAATGCTTCCAAGGCATCACTAGCTTTCTTTTCTTGGACTACACTTATTAAAATATTAATACCAATGATAAAAAGAATCACAAAGCCTTCTATTTTTTCCCCTAATAGGAATGATAGTAAAGAGGCAATTAATAAAATAATAATCATTTTATCTGTTAATTGTTCTAATACCATTTTCAGTATTGTCTTTTTCTTTTTTTGTTTTAATTCATTACTTCCATACTTTTCTTGTCTTAATTTTACTTCTTTGGTAGTTAGTCCTTCTTTTTCATTTACATCTAACTCCGTTATTACCTCTTTTAATTCTTTTTTATATGAGTCTTGCATAAATACTCCTTTCTATTCTTTAAAATGATTATTTAATCTATCGATTGCTTTTTTCTTTTTTATCGTTTGTTGTAATTCATTGTTAGTAGCAAAAACAATTAAAATAATTCCAATTATTAATATATATAACCACCATGGTAGACTAAACCAGAATTCTCTTGTCAATAAGAATACGTTTATTAAAATAAAGATAATGCTTAAATAGAATAATGATTCTATCTTTTTGTAGTAAGCAATAATGGTTGTTAGAATTAGGAATGATACGAAGATAATTCCATCTAATTGATTGTTGTATAAGAAAATAGAAATTATGAATAATAATAAAGTTCCTAACCATTCTATAGTCTTTCCTATTTCTTTATCTTTTATTGCTGTTCTAGTAATTAAGAAAAGCGTTATAAAATATCCAAATAATGTTATTAGTGTTGGTGCATTTATAATGTTACTACATAAGGTGTTATATAACCATAAACATGTTAAGTAAAAACAAATTAGAATGCTGTTTTTATATTTTTTCTTTTTATCCATATTTGCTAGTGACCAAACTAATAATAATACTATCGTATAATAAGTATTTAATGGATACATAATATGGTTTAGTAAAATATAGGCAAGAGATAAAAAGTCCGTTGTTAGTCTTGTCTTAGAAAGATAAGCATCTTTCATCCATATGATAATTATGATTAGGCTTAAAATAGGATTTAGTTCTATACCATAAAATATTACTTCTTCTGTATATAGTAAAATAGATAAGAATATGTAGGATGTATTTTCTAATATTTTGTTATGTTCTACTTTCTTATTGAAAAGTAATGTTAATAATATCGTAATAACAACTAGTAATAGATTTATATTTTTATCTAAGAATATGACAGATAATAAAGCAAATACATAGATAGACATATAGTTTTTAAATTCTTTTAATGGTTTACGATCTATTAATTTTATTGTAATTAATATTAATGATGTTATTGTGAATGATAAATATCTTGGTAAATCTAGAGGTATTATATTTATGATTGTTTCAAGTAATATAGAAAAAGCAAAATAAGTAATTAGTAAATGATAACTCTTCTTTTCAGTTTTATAGTTTAAAATACTAGTTATCGTTATAATTAGAGGAATTAATAAGTTTATCGTCGCTTTATCTAATACATTATCTATTGCATATATAATTAAACATGGTATTAAAATAATGTTGGTATTCAATTCTATTGTCTCTTTTAGTTTTATGTCTTTTACTTTTAACATAACAAAGTGTCTTATTATTTCTGTTATAGATAGACATATTATAAATTCTTGATATCCTAATTTTAATGTATAGATTAATAAATAGAAGAAAAAGGCGGTTAACCAAATACTAAGAGCAATGTGAATTTCCCATTTTTCTTTTAAGTAACGACAAATATTAATTAAAATTGTAATAAATATTAATGTTGTTGCTAACCAAGGATAGTTTGTAGTCATAGAAGCAATAAATAAAGTCATAAATGTTGTAATTAAGATTATCCAATCTAGACTTATTGTGTTTTTAATATCTAGTTCTAATCTTATATATAGCATGATTAGCGTTATTAACATAATTATTTGTTGGAATAAAATAGGTACATCTAATTTTACTGTAATAGATGCAATAAATAAAATAGTATATAAAGCAAGAGTTGCATGATGATAATTTTCTTTTCTACCATAGTAAATAGATATGATTAATTGTAATAGAAGTGTAATGAAATATGTTGGAATTAAATCTACTACATTTATATCGTTTATAGGAGAGATAATATTGGCAATTACTAGTATTGATGTTATTAGTGTTAATAATGTCGTTAATGATATGTTTAAGATTGTCTCTACTCTATTCGATATTTTTGTTTTAAAATAAATATTTTTTATAAGTATTGCAATATTATAAATGGTAAAACCTAATAAATATATTTGATAGTCTGCTTTTAAGTAGATAAAGAAAGAAAATATTGCTAGTATTTGGAATAAATAGTTAGCGTAAGATAATTTCTCTTCTTTTTTAGAAGCAAAGTAATAGATGATGCTTGTTATGATAGATGATATTGTTATATATAAATATAGACCTTGCCCTGTTTTTAGATTTTCACCTAGTAATCCTAAGGGGGCTATCGATAATAAAGATATTGGTATATAGATCATCGCAATATAGAAAAAAGCTTTGGAAGTTTTAGGAATTAATAGTTTTTTATCGGCATAATAACTCATTCCTAAAAATACAAATATTAATAAAAAGACAGTTATTACTTTTATAATATTTGGTAATACGTTCCAAGTAGATGTTAAGAACAATATAGCTGCTAAAACGATAAGAATAGAACCAGTAATTAGTATTAGACTATTACGGTTTTGCTCCCGCTCTTTTTTCGTTTGTTCTCTTGTTCTTACGACAATTGGTGTCTTTTTCTGTGGTGCGTTTACTACTTCTTCTTTAGGAGCTGGTTCTTCCTTATTTAGTATTGTTGCCATATTCATAATGTTTTTATGTAACATAGCATTTTCATTTTTTACTTTTTGTATTTCTTTATTTTTTTCATGAATTATCAGAGCTAAAACTATAATAATTCCAATTCCTATAATTAACATATCTTACTCCTTATTTTTACTATACTTATTTTTATTTTAACATAAATTATTTTTATTTTATAGATAGTTTTTAATTGTTTTTAGATATGCCTTTTTCTTTTATTAAGTCTACTATTTCTTGATGAACGATTCCGTTACTAATGATTGCTCCATGAATTGCTTCATCATATCTATCTTCTTCACCAAAGAGATTGGTTACTGTTCCACCTGCTTCTTCAACAATAATTTTTAGGGCTGCTATATCACAGTTTTTGCCTTCTCCTCCTGGAAATAAAGCTAATGTAAAGCCACCTGATGCTACTAAAGTTCCCGCGTGAACAATACTTCCTAGTGTTACTAAATACGTTTTCTTTCCTATTTCTTTTTCTACGTCATATAAATCATAAGTAGCGGTTGGCCATTTGTCTACTTGAGCGATGGAAGATGGGTCTTCTAAGTAGTTTTTGTTTACATAAATTGGTTTACCGTTTTGATAAGCACCTTGACCTAGGGATGCTTCATATAAAGTATCAGTAAATGGATCTAGTGCTACTCCTACTACAGGTTTTCCATCTTCTACTAAGGCTAGCGAAAACATCGCTACTGGTATATGGTTTCGATACATTGCTGTTCCATCAATTGGATCTAGGACCCAGGTATATTTACTTTTTCCTGATTTTTCTTCTTCTCCATCTATCGCATGGCTCGCAAATTTCTTCTTCACCTCAGAAATTACCATTTTATTTATTTTTTCATCGACTTCTGTTACTACTGTCTTATCTTCTTTATAGTGATAGTTTTGATCTTCATCAAAATATTTTAGCATTATCTTTCCAGCTTTTTTTGCTACTCTTTTTGCAAATGATAAATACATTTTTAATTCTTCTCTTGTCATATGCCACCTCTATTTTTATTATAACATACATCTCTTTTCTGTTTTATTATTTTGTGATATTCTAGTACTGGGTGATAATATGATAAAAGTTTGTTTTGTATGTTTAGGAAATATTTGTCGTAGTCCTATGGCAAAGTTTATTTTTCAAAATATGATAAAAAACGCAAACTTAGAAAATAAAATTTTAGTAGATTCTAAAGCAACTAGTACAGAAGAAGTTGGTCATTCTTTATATCCTGGAGCAAAAGAAGAATTAGAAAAACATCATATTCCGATTACAGAGCATATGGTTTCTGTCTTAGAAAAAGATGATTATGATAATTATGATTACTTTATTGGAATGGATACTTCTAATGTATTTCATATTAAGAGAATATTAGGAGAAGATAAAAAAAATAAAATCTTTAAGTTACTAGATTTTACGAATGATAGAAGAGATATTTCTGATCCTTGGTTTACAGGAGATTTTACTTCTACTTATCAAGATATTGTTTTGGGATGTACGGGATTTTTAGAGTTTCTAAAAGAAGAAAATGACATATAAAAAAAGCCTTGCTAGGCTTTTTT
>CALVSC010000052.1 GCA_944358855.1 uncultured Bacilli bacterium
AAAAAAAGCCTTGCTAGGCTTTTTTTGTTTTTTTCTTCGGAGTTTTTTCTTCTATTTTATTATTTACATCTGTTTTTATAATACTATATACAATAGATGAAATAGGTACACTTAGTAACATACCAAGAATTCCTCCAACGCTTGCTCCAATAGTTACTGCTACTAAGACCCAGATTCCAGGTAGGCCAACAGATTTTCCAACTACTTTTGGATAAATTAAGTTTCCTTCTATTTGTTGTAGGATGATGATAAATATTACAAAAATTAATGCTTTGGTTGGATCTATCATCAATATTAAGAATGCTCCAATAAATGTTCCAATAAATGCTCCAAAGACTGGTATTAAAGCAGTAAATCCTACTAGTACAGATATGGTTGAGGCATAAGGAATTTGTAATATTACCATACCAATAAAACATAAAGCACCAATAATTAATGCTTCTAGACATTGCCCACTAATAAAATTTCCAAATGTGGTATTAGAAAGAGTGGCAATCTCTTTAATTCTTTTTTCATGTTTTTCTTTGCAGTATGCTTTTAATATTTTACGACCTTGTCGTCCTAAATCTTCTTTCTTTAACAAAATATAAATTGCAAAGACAATTCCTAATACTAACGAAGTAATTGTTCCTACTACAGTAGATGCTACCCCTACTGTCGTCTCCACTATTTCACCTTTATTTTTATCTACATAATTGGTTATTTCTTCTTTTACTTGATCAAAATTATCCATAAAAGCATTCATATCTTTTTTCTCTATACCAATATCATGTAATAGGTTAATTGTTTGTTTTTTATAAGAATCAAAGTTTTCTGTAAATATCTCAGTTGTATTTTGTAATTGGGGAATTAATAAACCTAGTATTAATCCAAGTAAAGCAATAATTATAATTAATGTTGTGATAACAGATGTTGGTCTTTTGATACGATTCCAAACTTTACTATTTTTTTCATTTAGTTTTTTAAATAATTTATTTTCTACAATATTTAGTAATACATTTAATACAAATGCTATCATAGCACCTATAATAAAAGGCATAAATATTTTGATAATATAAGTAATAAATGTCCATATTGGCTCAATATAAATAAACATGAAAACTAAGATGATGGTAAAAAATATTAATTCCAATATTGTTTTTTTATTTTTTTCTAAGTCAAACATAGTATCACCTCTTAATTGCTTCGTATTATATCATATTTTTGTTGTTTAGACAATTATTTTCTCTTCTACTTCTATTTCATCTTTTAGTAAGTGTTTAAATTTTTCTAAGTCTTCTTTTGTTCCTACTACTAGTCCATAATGAATGGGTATTACCTTTTTAGGCGTTAAGTAATTGGTAAAAGTTGCTGCTTCTTGATAATCCATTGTATATGTTCCACCAATAGGGATAAATAATGTATCACATTTTATATTTTCATTTTCTTCTAGAGCATCTGTATCTCCCATGACATAGTATTTTTCATTTTCTATAGTGATTATATAGCCTAACCAATTATTTTCTTTTGGATGAAATGGTTTTGTTTTATTGTAGGCAGGTACTGTTTGTATTTTTAAGTCATCTAATATAAGTTTGTCATTTGGTCTTAATAAAATAATATTTTCTTTTTTAAAACCTAGTATTAAACTTTCTTCTAAAATATCGTTTGGTCCAATTATTTTAGTGGTGTCTTGTTTTATTTTTTCAATATCCTCTTTTGAAAAATGGTCCCAGTGAGTATGGGTAATAAAAATATAGTCAGCATCATGTTGTGCTTCTACTTTTAGGGGATCAAAATAAATTATTTTTTTATTTGTTATTTTTATACTACTTTGACAATTTACTGTTATCATAATTTCCTCCTTCATAATTCCAAATTCCTAAATGACCTTTTACTTCTATTGGCTTATTTAATGGCTCTACTTTATCTAATATCCAAGCATATCTTCCTTCTTGATAATCTCCACATAAATATTCTGTAGGATTTTCTTTTTTTAATTTCTCAATATTTTCTTTGGTCATTTCTATGCAGTCTACTAAGATACATTTGCAAATTATTTTTCCATAAGATAAAGTTGGGGCTAAAGACATCAGTTGTTTATTTTCCTTATTTTCTTTTTTTATTTTTGTATTACTAGCGTGAATATATAATACTCCTCTATATTTTGTTTTCCAACTACGAGTTTCTATCCTTTTATAGCCATTTTTTATAATAGTAGCATAAGGTTCTGTTATACTAATTACTTTCATAATTTATTCCTTTCTACTCTATTATAACATGAGTTTTATTTTTATATAAAATGTGATATACTTTTTGTTGATGTATATGAGAGAAAAACAAATTCAATATTTTTATAATTTATTTTGGATTTTTATTGTAGGATGTATTGTGGGTTGGATAATCGAAGGATTGTTTTCCTTGATAAGATATCAAGAATTAATTAATCATTCTGCACTCGTTATTGGGCCTTTTAATGTTGCGTATGGATTAGCAGCAGTATCTTTATCTATGCTATTAGAAAAATATAGGGATGAAGGTATTTTTAAAATCTTTATTATCGGTTTTGTAGGTGGCTCTGTTTTAGAATATATTATGAGTTGGGGTATGGAGTTGGTATTAGGGTTTACTGCCTGGGATTATTCTAATCAGTTTTTAAATATAAATGGTAGGATTTGTTTTACTTATTCGTTGTTTTGGGGTGCTTTAGCAATTGTTTGGATTAAGTCTATTTATCCTTTTATGATTAAACAAATTAATAAAATAAATTATGATATTGGTAAAAAGTTAATGAAAGTTTTAATTATCTTTTTAGTTTTCGATTTAATTTTAACTTTTAGTGCAATAGATAGAGCTAGAAGAAAAGAAGATGGTATTCCTCCAAGAAATAGTTATGAAGTCTTTTTAGATAAGACGTTTAATCAGAAATACTTACATAATATGTATAATAATAATTGGGGAGGTTAATATGAAAATAGTTGTTTTTAGTTGTAAAACTGGTGGAGGTCACAATGCTTGTGCCAATTATATAAAAGAAGAGTTTAATCAATATCAGGTAGAATGTGATGTGGTTGATTATTTTGATTTAGTTGGGGAAAAAGCAAGTCATATTGCAGAAAAGATTTATTTAGATTCTACAAAGGGAAATGGAAAGATATTTGGTAGTGTTTATAAATTAGGTGAACTTTATAATAAAACGAATATGACCAGTCCTGTTTATATGTTGAATAAATTAGTAAAAGATAAATTATATCAGTTTCTTAGTGATAATCATTATGATTTAGCAATCGGTACTCATTTATTTCCTTGTTTAGGACTTACTGCTGTAAAAAAAGAGCATCCTGTTTCTTTTATTAATGTTGCAACAGATTATCGGTGTATTCCTTTTTGGAAAGAAACAAAACCTGATTATTTTGTAATACCAAGTCCACAATTAATACCCCAATTTGTTGATAATGGATTTAAAGAAGAGATTCTTCTTCCGTTTGGTATTTCTATTTCTTCTAGGTTCTTAAATCAAGAAATTGGAGAAGATATACCAAGAGATAAAGATATGGTTCTTATTACTTCTGGTAGTATGGGATTTGGACATTTAAAGGATGTTGTTAAAAAGATGTTAGAAGAAATTCCTAATACTTATATTACTGTTGTTTGTGGTAGTAATCAAAAACTATATGGTGAAATAATGAAGATTGATAATCCTAATCTTATTGTAAAGGGATTTATTCATAATATGAGTGAGTATATGAAAGCTAGTAGTGTTGTGATATCTAAACCTGGTGGTGTTACTACAACAGAAGTTGCGGAACTTAGAAGGCCTTTAATATTAATGATGCCAATACCAGGTGTTGAAGATTATAATATGAAGTTTTTTAGAGATCATCAGATGTGTTTACAAGCAAATAACACGCAAGACTTAGTGGATAAAACAAAGCAACTTCTGGGTAATAAGAACTTACAAGAAGATATTATAAAAAATCAAGAAGAAAATATTAAGAATTACTCTGCTAAAGCGCTAGTAGAGTTTGTATTAAATCAAAAAAAATAAGCACCAAACTTGGTGCTTATATTTCTATTATTTTATGATTAAGGTTATTTATATACTTTATTAAATCTTCATATGTAATAGAAATCGTTGCAGTATTTCTATTTGGATGAACCAGTATCTTTTTTTCTTTTAGTTCTTTATCTAATAATACTGTTACTTTATTTCCTTTATCATTTATGATGGCCAAAGGAGTTACAGAGCCAGGAATTACTCCTAATACTTCTTCTAGAGTTGTAGGAGATGCAAAATGAAAACGAGTTACTCCTAGCGTTTCAGATAATAGTTTTAAATTAATTTGTTTATCTTCTGGTAAGGTATATAAGAAACATTCTTTTTTTTGTGTTTTTAAAAATAGGTTTTTGCAACCAATACCCTCTATCTTTGGTACTTTTTCTTTGGCTTCTTCTACGGTGTAGACAGCAGGATGTTCTACTATTTCATAAGAAATATTTAGTTCTTTTAGTTTTTCTTCTACTTTCATATATTACTCTTTTACTATTACGTATTTATTAATTTCCGTATCTGTTAAAGCAGGTAATGATAAAGATATTTCAATACAAGATTCTTCATCTACAGGATAATATAGGGAACCAATTCCTTCATATGTTTCTACTCCATATACTTCTACCCCATTATTTAATTTTACAGTAAATTTACGTCTTTCTATATCTTGTTGATATGGATTATTATAACTCTCTTCTTGTGCTTCTTGTGCACTGTTATATGGAATATACATAAAACCTAATGTTGAACATTTTGAATCAGTACCCATATATAGTTTATATGTATCTGAGTCATTATTTCCCATTTCGTCTCCTGTACATATTTTAGGAACAATAAACGTTACATTTCCATTATCTGTTTTTATGGTCGCTTCAATATCACCATTTTCAGTTACTTTTTCGGTTGGTTCATTTGACTCATTATCACTTTTATTTACGGTTTCTTCCTTATTCACGTTACTTTCTACTTTATCTTTGGTTCCATCCTCAGAATAAAATATTAAATAGATGGCTAATAAAAATAAAATAATAAAGACAATGGTACCAATTACTACAATTTTTACAGCATTACTATTATTTTGTGGAGGTACCTGATTAGCTATATGATTTTCTGATGGTAATGGACTAGGTCCTTTATCCACTTCAATTACTGGTGGATTTTCTGGCTCATTTTTTGCTTCTTCTGGTACTTCATCAAGTAACGCTTGTGTTTCTTTATCGATAGCTAAATTATCTACTGCTTCTTCTGCTGGAGTTTGTGCTGTTGCAGGAGATGGTGTTGTTGCAGTTTGCTCTGGTGTTGGTGCTGGAGTTGTAGGTTCTGGCGTTTGTATTTGCTCTACTGGGGTTGTAGCTGGAGCAGGATTTGTTTCTAATGATTCTGGTTCTTGTTGGTTTTCCACTCCTTCTTTTGGGGTTAAGGTAAAACCACAATTCGTACATGTTTTTGTTGTTTCATCTAATTTTGATCCACATTTTGGACAAAACATAATATCACCTCTTTACTTTCTCATTTAAGTTTATCATTTTACTTATTTTTTTACAACGAAAAAAGGAACAATTCCGTTCCTCTTTTCATTATAGACGTTAACCATTATTAGGCGTCTTGTTCCTTATTATATAAATTTTGATATGCTATACAGTTTTCTAATAACTCATGATGGGTTCCTGTACCTACTAATTTACCTTTTTCAATTACATGAATTTTATCTGCATCGACAATTGTTGATAGTCTGTGAGCTACAATGACTACGGTATGGTCTTTTACTAAATCATCAATTGTTTTCTTGATATATTCTTGTGATTCATTATCAAGAGCAGATGTTGCTTCGTCAAACAAAATTATTTTCGTATTTAAAAGAAGTGTTCTAGCAATCGCAATACGTTGTTTTTGGCCTCCTGATAAGTTGATACCACCTTCTCCTATTACTGTATCATACTTATTTGGTAGACTCATAATATAATCATCTATATAAGCTTTTTTACAACATTCTCTTACTTCTTCTAAAGTTACATCTTCCTTTACTAATTTAAAGTTATCTAATATTGTTAAATTAAATAAGAAGGGACTTTGTCTAATAATAGATAAGTTGTTTCTTAAAGATTCTTCTTGTAAATCTTTAATATTAATATCATCTATTGTTATAGTACCTTTAGTAGCATCAAAATATCTTAGTAATAAGTTAAATATTGTACTTTTACCATTTCCACTACGTCCTACTATTGCGATTTTTTTATTAGGTTCAATTGTTAGGTTTAATCCTTTTAATGTATATTGTTCTTCTTCTGTATATCTAAATTTTACATTATCAAATTTTATAATACCTTTTGTGTTTTCTAATATTTTGTTACCATATTTTTCATCTTGATATAATTCGTTGTTCAATATTTCTCCAATTCTTTTTAGAGATACGGTTACTTTATTAAAACTTACTCCAAAATCACTAATACTTTCTACTACTTCATCTATTCTCCAAATATAGGACTCTATCATTAGAAAAATACCAAGTGTGATTACTCCATCAAAATAAAGTTTACCTGTTGTAAATAAGATTAAGAATTGAATTATAAAGTATGCTAGGTTATTTAAAGCATAATACCATCTTTCATATTTTCTTACTTGAGCAGTATGGCCAAATAGTTTATCGATTACTTTAGAAATATTTTTTTCTATTGTTTTAGCGATACCTAAAGATTTTATTTCCCTAATACCAGATATATTTTCTGTTGCGGTCTTTACGTAATCATCACTTTCCTTTTTAATGTTTTCTTGACTCTTTTTAATTCTTGGAAAGAATTTTGTTGAGATAAAGCCCATGATTAGCGCTAATAACATAATTTCAGCAAATAAAATCCATGATATTTGTATTGATATGACAATCACAACAATTACCACTATGGCCTTACATATTAACCTTATCATTTTAGATAGTAATTCCATAACTCTATCTGGATCTGTATAAAGTCTATTAATATACTCACCTACACCAATATCTTCAAATGCTTTGGCTGGTAATTTATCGATTTTTCTATATAAATCTTTACTTACATTTTTAGTAAATTTAATTTCAAAGTACGTATATAGATAATCTCTTGGTATTTGTAAGAAAGTATATAATACGATATAGATTCCTTCATATACTATTAAGTATATTGCAAATTCATTAAAATTTTTGGTCGTTAGTGCTTCTACAGCCATTCCCCATATATATACTGCTAATAAAGCAGGTAAATAAGATAAGGCTACTAATAATACATAAAGGAATAGTTTAAACTTATCATCTTTAATATAGTTCCAAAATATCTTGAAATGTTTAAACTTTTTCATTTTCTCTCCTTTCTTTCGCACACAAAAAAACTACTTTGCAGTAGTTTTTTATCTTTAATACCAATAATTATCTAATATTAAAGTTGTGGAAAAACAGATTTCCCACATCTACTGCAGATAAATTTTTTGTATGAATTGTTTTTTTCTTTTCTTTTAAATATTCTCATGTTTTTCCACTCCTTTCTTTGTTTGACTGTCTTCATGATAACATTCATTGCTTTTGGTGTCAACAACTTTTGTCAATTATAATTAATGGAATATAAATTTCATCATCAGAATATCCAGCATGTTGTGATACTAAAATATCATCATCTGGCATTAGTAATGCTTTGTTAGAATTTTCTGCAATTGCGATATATTGTCCTAATGCATCGTTAAATAATGGATGTGGTGTTCCGTCTCCAAATAGATTACTTTCTATTACATCTTCTTTTGTATATAGTTTAAAATACTCACCAAAGTATTGTTGGAATAAAGAGACAAACTTTTCTTTTTGATCTTCTTTTACGTGAAATGATATAGCTCTTTGTTCTAGAGAAGTTGTCTTGTCTAGTGTTTCTACAATATCAGGATAATCCATTAATAATATATTATCTACTTTCATATGTCCATGATCTGCAATAATAAAGACTATTGTGTTTTCTAGATCTTTAGAAAATTTTTCTATCGCTATATTTCTTTCTTCTATTTTAGCTTTTGCTTCTAGACTATCTGGTCCAAAACGATGCATTGTAGAATCTGGTTCAGGGTCATAAGCGTAAATATATTTTTTTCCTTTTTCTTTCGTTGCTTTAGTTATTTTTTCTAACATATCTTCTAAGTCATAATAAATTTCTTTTTGAAATGGAAATAGTTCTATTCCTTTTCCTAGTTTTT
>CALVSC010000053.1 GCA_944358855.1 uncultured Bacilli bacterium
ATAACTACGATGATATCAAGAGCAGTTTAGAAGACTCAGGATATACCTGCAAATAAAAAAAGGCCATGCCTTTTTTTATTTTGCCTTAAAATATTCTATAACTTGATTATAGGTAAAAGAAGAAAAATCTTTAACGTTTCTTTCTTTAAATTCAACAATTCCTTGAGAAGCATCTCTTCCTACCGTAATGCGAAAAGGAACACCAATTAAATCCATATCCTTGAATTTAACCCCAACTCTAGCATCTCTATTATCTAATAAAACTTCTTTACCTGAGGACTTTAATTCATCATATAACTTCTCAGCTAAAGCCATTTGTTCTTCATCCTTTGTATTAACAACAACTATAGAAACATCATATGGAGCAATAGATGGATTAAAAATAATACCATTTTCATCGTGATGTTGCTCCACATATGCAGCTAAAATTCTAGCAACACCAATACCATAACAGCCCATAACAACAGGTAAGAGTTTATTATCCTCATCACTATAATACAAGCCTAAAGCTTCTGAATACTTTGTACCTAATTTAAATGTATTACCAACTTCTATTCCCTTTTTAAAGGATAAAGAACCACCACAAATAGGACAACAATCATCTTCTGTAATCATTCTAATATCAGCAACCTGATCATAAGAAAAATCATCTAAATTAACATTAATATAATGATAATCTGTCTTATTAGCACCAACTAAAAAATTTTTCATATCCACTACTTCTAAATCAACAATAATAGGAATATTCAATCCAATAGGTCCAGCAAAACCAACTTTTGCATGAGTAATTTCTTCATCCTCTTCACAAGATGCCATCTCTACTTCTTTTGCCCCTAATAATTTAGTAATCTTACTATCATTTAATTCTCTATCACCACGAAGTAAGAAAGCATAAAAATTGCCATCCACTTTATAAACTAAAGTCTTCACCATCTTTTTAGGGTCAATATGATAATTTACTTCTAGATCATGAATTGTTCCAGCACCTGGAGTATAAAGTAACTCTCTCTTTTTCTTTTTTTCATCGTCACTTATAGAATTACTTTTACATTCACAAATTTCAATATTTTTAGCCATATGACATTTATCACAAATAACAATCGTATCTTCACCAATATCACAAATTGCTTGAAATTCTTCAGATAAACTTCCACCCATAGCACCTGTATCAGCCTTAACCACTTCGTAATCAAGACCAATACGATTAAATATTCTGTGATATGCATCAAACATTGCCTGATAAGAAATAGCTAAACCGGCTTCATCTCTATCAAAAGTATAAGCATCTTTCATAATAAACTCACGCGTTCTAATTAAACCATAACGACTCCTTGGCTCATCCCTATATTTGTTAGCAATTTGGTATAAACTAAGTGGCATATCCTTATAAGAATGAATAACATCTTTCGCAACTTCAACAAACATCTCTTCATGTGTAGGCCCAAGTACATAACCTCTACCTACACGATCATGCAAACGAAACATGTCATCACCAAATGCTTCCAAACGTCCACTTTTAGCATAAACATCTTCAGGTAATAAACTAGGCATAACCAATTCATTTGATGAAATATCGTTCATCTCTTCTCTTATAATATTTTCTATTTTTCTTAATACACGCAACCCTAATGGTAAAAAGGTATAAATACCACTTCCTGCTTTCTTAATCATACCAGCACGTACCAAAAGATTAGCACTTACAGATTCTTCATCTTTAACATCTTCTTTTTGTGTAAAAAAGTAATTTCCTTTTAATTTCATAACTACCTCCATAAAAGGAGTAACCAATTAATACTGAATTCCCCATACAACACGATGCTTTGCTTCTTTTCCGCAAACAACACATTTATGAGTTGGCTCTACTCCTTCTAAAATACATCTAGACTTAAGTCCACCTATTTCTTTTAAAGACTCTTCACAATGAACATCCCCACACCAATCAGCAACAATAAATCCAGGATGATTCTCTACAATATCACGTATTTCATCAACAGTTTCTACTTCATATGTCATCTTATCACGACGCTCTTTTGCCCTATTAAATAGATTCTTTTGCATATCATCCATTAAATTATTAACATATATAACAATATCTGTATCAACAGAAACTTTATTTTTCTCATGTGTATCACGTCTAGCAACTGTATAAAATTTTTCTTTTAAATCTCTTTCCCCAACTTCTATACGAACAGGTATTCCATTAACTTCAGACTCTTTAAACTTAAAACCAGGAGATTTCGAAGAATCATCTACATAAACAGAAATACCACTATTTTTCAACGCTTGATAAATTTCATCCACTTTATCATTAACATTTCCAATTGGAACAATAACAACCTGCTTAGGAGCAATTTTAGGAGGCAAAACCAAACCAAAATCATCACTATGAACCATAATTAATGCCCCAATCATACGAGTAGTAACACCCCAGGATGTTTGATAAGCATATTCTAATTCATTATTCTTATTAGTAAAAGTAATGTCATAAGCCTTAGCAAATTTTTGCCCAAAATAATGACTAGTACCAGACTGTAAAGCAACACCATTATACATAAGCGCTTCGACCGTCAAAGAATACTCTGCCCCTGCAAACTTTTCCTTATCTGTCTTTTTTCCAGTAATAACAGGGATTGCTAAATAATCTTCAAAAAACTTTTTATAAATATTTAACATTAATCTAGTTTCAGCTTCTGCATCTTCACTACTAGCATGAACAGTATGACCCTCTTGCCATAAAAACTCTCTACTTCTTAAAAATGGCTTTGTAGTTTTTTCCCATCTCATAACACTACACCATTGATTATATTTTAATGGCAAATCTCTATAAGACTTAACAACACTACTATAATAATCACTAAATAAAGTTTCGCTAGTAGGTCTAACACAAAGTCTTTCTTCTAACTCTTTAGAACCACCATGAGTAACCCAGGCAACTTCAGGAGCAAACCCCTCAATCAATTCTCCTTCTTTATTTAATAAACTTTCAGGAATAAGAAGTGGCATATAAACATTTTGATGACCTGTTTCTTTAAACATTCCATCTAAAACATTTCGCATCTTCTCCCATAAAGCATAACCCGCTGGTTCAAAAACAACACAACCTTTTACATTAGAATAATCACACAATTTTGCTGCTTTTACAACATCGGTATACCACTTAGCAAAATCAACATCTCTACTTGTAATAGCTTCATTTTTCATAATATCCCCTCCTATAAAAAAAGAATGATACCAAAGGAGTGCATATGCACGGTACCATCCTTTATTACTTAATTCAATAACGATGTAAGAAACACCGGAAGCTAAACTTCGCCTAAAAGGTAGGAATATAAATAGATTATAATTGAGTTCACACTATCCTCAAATCACTGATATAAGAGCTAAATATATTATGGCCTTTCTACGGCTTTAAACGATAAAATTAGGATAATACATAACCAAAAATTTGTCAACAAAAAAGAGTTAATTAATTTAACTCTTCTTCTATTCTCATTAATTGATTATATTTACAAATACGATCAGTTCTTGACATAGAACCAGTCTTAATTTGACCTAAATCAAGTCCAACTGCTAAATCAGCAATTGTAGTATCTTCTGTTTCTCCACTTCTATGAGAAATAATCGTTCTATATCCATGACTTTTAGCAAGTTCAATAGTCTCTAATGTCTCAGTAATTGTACCAATTTGATTTACTTTTAAAAGAATTGCATTACCTGCATGATGATCAATTCCCATTTGAAGACATTTCTTATTAGTAACAAATAAATCATCACCAACTAATTGAATTCTATCTCCTAAACGTTCCGTAACTTTTGTAAATCCATCCCAATCATTTTCATCAACTGGATCCTCAATAGAAATAATTGGATAAGTATTAACTAAATCCTCATAAAATTGAATTAATTGATCAGTCGTTAATTCTTTACCATCTACATGATATACTCCATCACCATAAAACTCTGAAGCTGCAACATCGATTGCTAATTTAACATCTTTTCCAGGTTCATATCCAGCTTTACGAATTGCTTCCATAATTAACTCAAATCCTTCTTTGTTAGAACCTAAATTTGGAGCAAATCCGCCTTCATCTCCAACGCCTGTAAAATAACCTTTATCATTTAATACTTTTTTCAAAGCATGGAAAACTTCGGCACCAACACGAACTCTTTCATGAATAGTATCACGTTGAGGAATAATCATAAATTCTTGAAAATCTAAGTTATTATCAGCATGAGCTCCACCATTAATAATATTCATCATAGGAACTGGTAAAGTCTTACCACTTCCAACATATTCATATAATTCTTTTCCTTCATTAATAGCACTTGCTTTCAAAGCAGCCATACTAACACCTAAAATTGCATTAGCTCCAAGTTTTGACTTAGTTTCAGTACCATCTAATTCAATCATTGTATAATCAAGTGTCTTTTGATCAGCTGCATCCATTCCAATTACTTTATCACGAATAATAGTATTTACATTTTTTACAGCATTTAAAACACCTTTACCATTATAACGACTTCCACCATCACGCATTTCTAATGCTTCTCTTTCTCCTGTAGAAGCACCACTTGGTACAGCTGCACGCCCTCTTACACCATTTTCTAATATAACATCCACTTCAACAGTTGGATTTCCACGAGAATCTAATAGTTCTCTAGCTTTTACATCTTTTATTTTCATAATCTCCATCCTTTCCATTGTTTATTATATCACTAATTTTCATTACTCCCCAACTTGTTTTTTAATTCTTTTACACAATTTTTAAATTCCGCCCCACGAATCTCACATTCCTTATATTGATCCCAGGAAGCAGAAGCAGGACTTAACAAAATAACATCTCCAGGTTTAGACACTTCATAACACTTATCAAACGCATCAATCAAATGCTCATAACAATAAACCTCTTTCTCCATAGTTTTAGCAAATTGTACAACACGATTACGACATTCTCCTATCGCAACAATACATTTTACATGATTTAAATAATCTGCTAATTCAAAGAAATCCTGACCTCGCTCAAGTCCACCTAAAATTAAAATAGTATCATCATCAAAAGAAGATAATGCAATTTGGGTACACTTAATATTAGTTGCTTCTGTATCATTATAAAATTTTCTACCTTCAACAGTATCGACATACTCTAATCGATGTTCAACACCTTTAAAATGACGAACAACATCGACAATAACAGAATTAGAAATACCTAACTCTTTAGCAACCATAACAGCAGCCATAACATTTTCAACATTATGTAAACCAGCAATTAAAATATCATCACGACTCAAAATCTTTTTACCATAATAATAAACATCTCTACCATCTAAATAACAACCATTAATGGAATTTTCACTAGAAAAGAACTTTTTAGTAGATTGAATATGCTTAGTCTCATCCAACACATCTGCATTTTCAACATTCAAAATCGCAACATCATCTATCGTTTGATTTGAAAACAACTTTGCTTTTACTTTTTTATACACTTCATAACTACCAAAAAAATCTATATGAGCAGGACTCAAGTTCGTCATAACAGCAATATGTGGATGAAAAGTAGAAAGGTTTGCTAATTGTTGACAAGACACTTCCATTACCACAATATCACCTGACTTCAACTGATTTAAAATACCAGACAATGGATAACCAATATTACCTGCTAAAAAAGCTCTATCCCCATATGCTTTTTTTACAATTTCATAAGTCAATGATGTAGTCGTCGTCTTACCATTAGTACCAGTTATACCAATTAAAGTAACATTATCTGGAAATAATCGATAAGCCATCTCTACTTCATTTAACACTTCAATCCCTAATTCTCTTGCTTTTAAAACATATTTATGATGAATAGGAACACCAGGATTTTTAATTAAATAATCGAAAGAGTCATCTAATAAATCATCAGGATGAGAACCAAATACAAATTCTATACCCAAATCTCTTAACTCCTGAATTTTATCTCCATCTAAATCTTCTTCCTTTTTAGCATCATTCAAAATAACTTGATTACCACGGGCAATTAAAACCTTTGCTGCTTCATAACCACTACGAGCAAAACCTAAAATTAAAATCTTTTTATTTTCAAACATAATATCACCATTATTAGTATACTATAAACTAAATATTTTGACCACAGATATATTGAAAGAATAAAAGAATATATGATATAATGAACAGAGAATAGGAGACTGTCTATGAGAATAGTAACACTAAGCCCTGAACAATTTGATAAGTATGCTTCTAAACATAGATATCGTAATTATTATCAGACATCTGTCTATGGTAAAACAATGCGTAAATTCGGTTTCAATATACACTTCTTAGGAATTGTAGATGAATCTAATACACTTATAGGAGCATCTTTAATTATATATCGTGAAGTCTTCATGGGGCACAAGATTGCATACGCTCCTAGAGGAATACTATTTAACTATGACAATCCTAGTCAATTACAAGAGCTTGTAGAATTACTTAAAAAAGTATTAGGAAAACAAGGATTTATGTTACTAAAAATAGATCCTTGTATACCTGTAACAATAAGAGATAATAAAGGAAACATCATGAATTTCAACAACCAAGTAAACTTAATTATGGCAAACTTAAAAAATGCCGGTTTTATCCATCAAGGAAGGACTTTATTTTTCGAAGGAGAAAAGCCTAGATGGGAAGCACTTACAATGTTGAATAAAGATATAAGAGAAATATTTAACAGTTTTGATAAAAGAACAAGACATAAAATAAGAAAAGCTGCTACAAGTGGTATAGAGTGTTACAAAGACCCAAGTAAAAATATAAATACTTTATATAAATTTATAAAAAGGAAATCTCCAAAACCAATTGAATTCTATAGAGAACTAATCAGTAACTTTGGAGATTCTTGTGATGTTTACTATGCACGAATTAATACAGAAGTCTACGTTGTAAACAGTAGAAGAGCCTATGAAAAAGAAATGGACAACAACGATAGGATTGCCGAAAAAATACAACAACTAGATATCTCACCACAAGTAAAAAACGCCTTATTAAACAAAAAAATGGAATCCGATAAATTATTAAACACTTATAAAAATAATATGGTTCAAGCAACAGACTTATTAAGACAATATCCTAATGGATTAATTGTCGCTGGAGCAATCGTAATTAAATATGATAATTCAGCATTCTTATATATGGATGGATATAATACAGATTTTAGTAATTTAAATCCAAATTATTTATTAAAATGGAGAATGATTGATGATTATAATCAACAACAACTAAAATACTTTAATTTAAATGCAATCGTTGGAGAATTTGAAAGAAAAAATAAATATAGTGGATTAAACGAAATGAAATTAGGATTTAACTCCATTGTTACAGAATATATAGGGGAATTTGATATCATATTGAACAATTTTATTTATGGACTATATAAAAATTTCAATAAAGATAAATAGAAACCAGGGATAATATGAAAAAAAGAATAATCGTACTCTGTGGAAGTATGAAAGTGAAAGAGGATATATTAAAAATAAAAGAAAAATTAGAAAAAATGGATTTTACAGTACTATTGCCTGTCGAATGCATGCAAAACAAACCAAAAGAAATAGCATCTAGAGCCCACTTTGAGAGAATAGAAAATAAAGATAATGAATATGTATTAATTGTTAATAGCACAAAAAATGGCATAAAAAATTATATTGGACCTAATTCTTTTGCAGAAATTGCTTTTGCATTCTATTTTAAAAAGAAAATATATGTATTAAATGATTATTACGAACCGTATCTTGACGAATTGTCAGGTTGGAAAGTAAAGGAACTACACGGAAACCTAGAAAGTATAAAATAAATACTTTCTTTTTTTTAACAAAAAAAGAACCTCGAAAGGTTCTTAATAACAATATTATTCGATAATTTCAGTAACACTACCTGCACCAACAGTACGTCCACCCTCACGAATAGAGAATTTAGTTCCTTGTTCAAGTGCGATAGAGTGAATTAATTCAACTTCCATATCAACATTGTCTCCTGGCATTACCATTTCAACACCTTCAGGTAAAGTAATAACACCAGTTACGTCTGTAGTTCTAAAATAGAATTGAGGACGATAGTTTGTGAAGAATGGAGTATGACGTCCACCTTCTTCTTTGCTTAATACATAAACAGCACCTTTGAATTTGTGATGTGGAGTAACACTTCCTGGTTTAGCAAGAACTTGTCCACGTTCAACTTCTTC
>CALVSC010000054.1 GCA_944358855.1 uncultured Bacilli bacterium
CTTTAAGGACTATTTTTCAACTTCAATTGCACCAGTTGGACAACTATCAACAGCATCTTGAACTTCTTGTTTTTTATCGTCTTCTACTTTTTCTTCTTTAACAGTAGAAATACCTTCATCGTCTATTTCAAAAACACTATCGCAAATAGCTGCACATGCTCCACAACCGATACATGCATCTTTGTTAACTTTTACTTTCATTCTAATCTCTCCTTCCAACTAATTATACTAAAAAAACAGTTTGACGTAAACCCTCAATTACTTCTTTTGTTTTTACTTAAGGTGTGATAAACTAAAGTATAGGAAGGTGAAGGGTATGCGTAGCAGAATGGATCGTTATAGACAAGAAGAAGAGTACGAAACAGAAAGAAGATCGAAAAAAAATCAAGAACTATACGAAAACATTGGCCGGAACACCAAATACACAAACTTCACCGATGTAACAAATGCAAATGCCTTTGATATTGGAGAAGCAAAAAAGAATTATCAGACAAGAGAAGGATATCACAAGATGAAAGAATATGGCGAAGTGATTCCCGAGCCAAAAGTAAAAAGAGAGCTAGATGATTTCAATTACTTATATCAAGACCATGAAAACAAAATATATGATATTAATAGTGTAATAGCAGAAGCTAAGAAAAATCGTGTAAAAAAAGACGAGTTAGAAGAAAAAAGAAAACTTAAGAACACGAACTACAATATTTTAGCGAGCCTAAATCCAGAAGAATTAGAAAAATATCGTAAAGAAAAAGTAGAAAGAAATGCTCCAGACGAAGAAGAACTTAGAGATTTAATAGATACGATTACCTCTAAAACCTTAGCTGGAGAAATTGATCAAGCAACCAGTGTAGATCTATTAAGTGATTTAATGGCCACTAATATAATGGATAGAGTTGAAAAACCAGAACCAGATAGCAAAGAAGACGATGAAGAACTTGAAGAGTCTGATGAGAAAGAAGAAAATGAAGACTACGAAGAGGAATTTGATGACGAAGAAAAATTATCACTTTCTAAAGAAATATTAGATAAAGATCAAATAGAAAAAGTGAACAAACTAAAAGATAAAGAACAAAGTAGTATAATGGATGAGTCTGATACCGACTTTTATACGAGAAGTATGGATTTGTCTGACAAGGATTTTGACTTTGATGATGAATTTAAAGAAAAGAAAATGCCATTAGCTCTAAAAATTGTTTTAATTATTCTAGTAATCGCTGTTTTAGCAGTAGCAGGCTATTTTGTATATAAAAATTTCTTTTAATACTCAAAATTTTGAGTATTTTTTTTCTAAGTATTCCCCTAAATTTTGAAATATGATATATTATTATGTATAGAAGATGTAGGAGGAATAGAAGTGAATTTGAAGTTTATAGTAAATGATTATGTATTAATCTGGAATTTACTCTTTCAAGCATCCATTAATGAAAAAATACACAAATTAAAACAAAAGTTGTGGATTAATTATAAAAAAGAATACAATAATACATACAAGGATAAAGAATTAATATTAAAAGATCCTAAAAACTTTATCCCTAATGATGACACAATTTATAATATAGTATTAGAAAGCAAAGAGTATGAAAGAATAAAAAAAGCAACAGAGAAATATCGTAATCAAGTATTAAAAATCTGGGATGAAAATAAGAAAAATGTAACCAAAATAATAAAAGAAATTACAAAGACAGAGGTAAAACCATACCAAATCTTAGTAGTAGCAGAAGAGTTAGATATTATAGATACTACGACTCCTAAAAGTGCTAAAGTAAACACCATAATTTTAGGAAAACATGTAACACAAGATACCTCTATAAAGTTATTAATAGAGATAATATTTAAAATATTAAGAAAAGAATTAAAAGATTATAAAGTAGAGTATAAAGAAATAGTACAAGCAATCATAGAATTAGCAGTTTTAAATGAATTGCCTACAAGACTTACTGGTCGTAGTTATTATTTGACAGGAGAAGCAACTCTTAATTATTTAAAAAGACAAATTTATCCATATTGGTTAATGTACTTAGGCGCAGATAAAGAAGAAATGATGAACTTTATGATGCGTGATAAAATAGCCTTTGACGTTGATAAATATGCCTATGAAAAAGAATTGAAAAAACAAAATTTATTAGAATTTATTGATTTTTGTATTAGAAATCAAAAATATATTATTAAAATAAAAGAACTAGAGATAATATAAAATTAAAGGTTAGGGGGCAAAACCATGGATGAAAAAATGGAAATATTATTAAATAAAATAAATATGGATAAAGAAAAATATCCATATTTTTCAAGTTGTAAACTAACAAAAATAAGAATACATAAAAAATCACAGACTTGGGAAGTTTTTATAAATAATAATATTGCCTTACCTTTAGATGTAATAAAAGAACTAGAAGAAAAGAAGATGTCTTTAGATGAAAATGCCAAAGATATTACTTTTATTTGGAACATAGAAAATATTGATGTAAATACCTATTTAAGTTATTATCCTTTTGTTTTAGAGCAACTAAAAGAAGAGTTAAAAGTATTAGAAATCTATAGTGATGCATTAAGAATAGAAGAGGGATTCTTAGTACTAATAGTAGGTACAGAAGTAGAAAAAGAACGATTAGAAGAATGCTTAGATAAAATGAATACAATCTATAAACATTTAGGTTATAAATTTAATATAGAAGTTATTTTGCGTCATGAAGATAATATTTTAGAAGAGATTAAACAAGATTTAGTAGTAAAAGTAACGCCTAAGGAAAGAAAAACAGAAGAAGTAGCTCCTCAACCAAAAGAGAAAAAATATCATAGAGAGCCAAAAGATCCAAATAGTGTATTAGGAAGAGGAATTAAAGAGTCTCCTATAAAAATAAAAACATTAATTGGAGAAGATAATAACGTAGTAGTAGAAGGCTATGTATTTGGTACTGATTACTTTGAATCTAGTAAGACTGACTTTAAAATAATAACTTTAAAAATTACAGATTATTCAGACAGTATTTATTGTAAAGTATTTGTAAGAGATAATGATGAATATCAAAGACTATGTAAAGAACTAAAGACAGGTTCATGGTTTAAGATTAGAGGATACACAAAAGAAGATCAATTTGCGAAAGAATTAGTCTTAAATGCAAGAGATATTATAAAAATAGAAAAAGAAGATAATAAGATAGAAGACAAATCACCTGTAAAAAGAGTAGAGCTACATTGCCATACAAAAATGAGTCAAATGGATGGAGTAGTAGACGATGAAGCCCTATTAAAGCAAGCAATTAGTTGGGGACATAAAGCGATTGCGATTACAGATCATAATGGAGTACAGGCTTTTCCACATGTTTTTAATTTTGTTACAGGCTACAATAAAAAACTAAAAGAGGGAGAAGAACCATTTAAAGCTATCTATGGAGCAGAATTAACTTTAATAGATGATACGGTAAATATTGTAATAAGACCAAATAAAGAAAATATGTTAGAACAAACATATGTTGTTTTCGACTTTGAAACAACAGGTTTTAATGCTGGTGGAGCAGACTCTATCATTGAAATTGGTGCTGTTAAAATAAGAAATGGAGAAATATTAGAAAAATATGATGAATTAATTAATCCAGGACGACCATTACCACCTAAAATAACAGCAGTAACGAATATTACAGATGACATGCTAAAAGATAAGGATAACGAAGAAAATGCTGTAAAAAGATTTATTGATTGGTTTGGAGACTGTCCAATGGTTGCCCACAATGCTAAATTCGATGTCTCATTCTTAGAAATGGCCTATAAAAAATATAACCTTGGAAAATTTACTAATCCAGTTATTGATACACTAGAACTATCAAGAACAATGGATAATAACTACGCCAGACACTCTTTATCAGCCTTAGTAAAGCGTTATGAGGTACCCTGGGATGAAAGCGCACATCATAGAGGAGATTATGATGCAGAAGGAACTGCATTAGTCTTCCATAAAATGATGAAAAAACTATCTAATCGTAATATTGAAACAATGGATCAATTAGATACTTTAGTTAGTAAAGATGAAATTCATAAATATGGTAGAGCTTATCATGTAAATCTTTTAGTAAAAAACAAAACAGGATTAAAAAACCTATTTAAAATTATCTCTTTGGCGAATACTACTTACTTATATAAAACGCCAAGAATATTACGTAGTGAAATAGAATCCCATAGAGAAGGATTATTAGTGGGAAGCGGTTGCTATGAAAGTGAAGTATTTACTTTAGCAAAATCCAAAAGTGATGATGAATTATCTAATATTATTAGATTTTATGATTATGTAGAAGTACAACCACTAGAATGTTATAATCACTTAATTCAAACAGGAGACTTCGCAACAGAAGTAGAACTTGCTGCTCATATAGAAAAAATTGTTAGAGTAACGGAAGAAGCTGGAAAAATAATTGTTGCAACAGGTGATGTTCATCATCTAACAAGAGATGATAAAATATATCGTGAAATAATTGTAAATCAAAAAGTTCCAGGTGGCGGACGTCATCCACTAGCTAGAAATAATATTACAGAAATACCATCTAACCACTTTAGAACAACAGACGAAATGTTAGAAGATTTTAAATTTCTAGGAGAAGATACGGCATATAAAATTGTAGTGGAAAACACTAATAAAATAGCAGATATGGTTGAAATTGTAGAAGTCATTATTGATACTGGAGGAATTCCATTTTCTCCACGTGTAAAAAGTGATGACGGAAAAACTTATCTAGATTGTCCTAGAGTAGTAACAGACCTTGTCTATGATAAAGCAAAAGAATGGTATGGAGACCCCTTACCATATTCGATAGAAGAGCGTATATCAACAGAGTTATATGGTGATATTGTATTTAAGACAGTAAAAGAACAACTAGAAAAAGAAAACTTACCAGAAGAAGAATTTGAAAAAGAAGTACATAAGAGATTACATGATGAAATCTTAAAAGGAGTAGACAATGTAAAATCTTTAGTAAGAGAACATATTAAAGCAGAATCCGAAGAAGCGTTAACGGAAGAAGAATTAGAAAAGAAGCTAGATAAATCATTAGGTGGAGTAATAGGTGGAGGGTTTGACCCTATCTACTTAATTGCCCAACGTCTAGTAAAGCACTCTAACGATGAAGGCTATTTAGTTGGCTCACGTGGATCTGTTGGATCAAGTTTTGTTGCTACTCTAATGGGAATAACAGAAGTAAATCCTCTTGCTGCTCATTATCGTTGTAGTAAATGTAAACTAAGTATATTTGAAGATGATTCGGGTAATCCACTAGGAGCTAGTTATTCATCAGGATTTGACTTACCAGATAAAGAATGTCCCAACTGTCATATACCAATGATAAAAGATGGACAAGATATGCCATTCGCAACATTTTTAGGTTTCAATGCTGACAAGGTACCCGATATCGATTTGAACTTCTCCGATTTAAATCAAGCAAGTGCCCATGCTTATACCAAAGTATTGTTTGGAGAAAACAATGTATTCCGTGCTGGAACCATTGGTACTGTTGCCGAAAAGACAGCTTTTGGATTTGTAAAAGGATACTGTGAAGAAAAAGATTTAGGAGATATGAGAACTGCTGAAGTAGAACGACTTGCCATGGGCTGTACTGGTGTTAAACGAACAACTGGTCAACATCCTGGAGGAATTGTTGTTATTCCAGATTATATGGATGTTTATGACTTTACGCCATATCAATATCCTGCAGATGATGTAACGGCAGAATGGAGAACGACTCACTTTGATTACCATGCCATCGACCAAGACGTTCTAAAGCTTGATATTCTAGGGCATTCTGATCCAACACAATTAAGATTAATACAACTACAATCAGGAACAGATATTATGAAAGTACCACTAGATGATAAGGCTACTATGAGTATCTTCACATCAACAGAAGCACTAGGCGTCACAACCGATCAAATTATGTGTAATACAGGAACATTAGGTATTCCAGAATTTGGAACGCCATTTACGATAAAATTAGTAGAAGATACGAAACCAAAGACATTTGCTGAACTAATTAAAATATCTGGTTTGTCTCATGGTACGGATGTATGGTTAGGAAATGCTCAAGAATTAATTGCTAACAATGTAGTACCATTTAAAGATGTTATTGGTTGTCGTGATGATATTATGGTTAACTTAATGTACTATGGACTAGAACCAATCAAGGCATTTAAAATCATGGAATTTGTTCGTAAAGGAAAAGCCTCAAAAGACCCTGAAACATGGAAACAACACAAAAAGACAATGGAAGATGCCAATATTCCACAATGGTTTATTGACTCTTGTCAAAAAATCAAATACATGTTCCCTAAAGCACATGCTGCTGCCTATGTTATAAGTGCTTTTAGAATCGCTTGGTATAAAGTACATATGCCAGTATATTTTTACTCATCATGGTATTCATCAAAAGCAACTGATATTGATCTAGATGCTATGATTAAAGGGTATGATGCCATAAAAGCACGAATCGAAGATATTCAAACAAAAGGATATGAAGCAACGAACAAAGAAAATGGACAAGCTGAAAGTTTAAAAGTTGCGCTAGAAGCAACCGCTAGAGGAATAAAATTCTTAAATGTTGACTTATATAAAAGTGATGCTACTGTCTGGGTAGCTAAAAATGATACAGAAATATATCCACCATTCAATGCAATTGAAGGATTAGGAGATACGGTTGCCAAAACAATCGTTCAAGAACGAGAAAAGAAACCATTCTTAAGTATTGAAGATGTTCAAAAAAGAGGAAAAGTATCAAAGACCTTAATTGATAAGATGACAAGTATGGGAATATTAAAAGATTTACCAGATTCTAATCAATTATCTCTATTTTAGAAAGTATTTTCTTTAAAATAACAAATCGGGAAGTGTAAAATTTGACACTTTCCCTTTTTTGTGGTATAATGTGAAACGACTTTAGGGGGAGTAATTTATGGAACGAGTAACAAAGAAATTAGAGTTATTCTGGGAAAATATAAAGGATAATCAAAAATTAATAAGAACAGCTGCTGTTACGATACCATTAGCTGTTGTTATTGGATTATCTGGATGTTCTTCTAAAACAGAATCAGAAGAAAAAGACTATGCACGAATTTATATTACAGAACATTCAGAGGATGACCATGCTCTAGTTTGGGAAGGAATATCTCACGAGGATTATCGTGAAATGCCACAAGAGCTAATTGTAGAACAAAGCGAAGAAGATGGTACATTATATATCGTAGATACCTTTGGGCAAGGATATCTAGCCGCTTCACAATACGATTCAAAAACAGATGCTATATCACATAATCCAAATTATAAAGATGATAATAACTTTCATGAAGGTTACAACAAAGGAAAACAAGACAAATACTTAAAACAAGCAGACGTTGAACGTCGTCAATATATCGGTATAAAACCAGAAGATGTAAAAGCAGAAGAAATGTTTTATCCATTAGAAACATTATCTGTTGTATCATATGATGGATTAAATGCTATTGTTGAAAATTATAATGAAGATGAAGTAAATCGTGGTGTATATACAGATTTATTAGGTCAAGATATCACACCATATATAGGACAAGATTACCAAGTATCATCTTTATATGACTTTGCTATCAAGCATACAGAACAAATTGCAGATTCAATTTATGTAAGACCAAGTAATTATCAATTAATACCGGAAATTACACCAGCAGAAATCTCTAGTATTAATGTATATGCAAAAGTAAACCAAAAATAATATAGGAATAATTAGGGGGATGTAAAATGAGTGATTTTAAAGACTATTATGAAATGTTAGGTATATCACCAGATGCTACAAAAGAAGAAATAAGAAAAGCTAGACAAAAGTTTGCTAAAAAGTATCATGCTGATGCTCATCCAGAATGGACAGAGCAAGAACGTATGGATGGTACAAAAAAAATGGCCGAAATAAATGCAATATGTGATATGTTAACAAACCCACAAGAAAGAGCATCTTATGATAGAAAGTATCGCGAAGAAATGGCTAGAAGAGAAGAAGCAAGGCGTCAA
>CALVSC010000055.1 GCA_944358855.1 uncultured Bacilli bacterium
CTTTTTATTTGGTGTCAAGTTTTTAGTTTGTTCTTGCTCCTTGTTTCATCTTGATATATAATTATTATGATAGGGAGTGGTTAAGTGTTAAAGAAAAGAAGGAGAAATGCTAGATTAATTGTTTCTTATATCATGTTGACATTTGGGTCTATTTTAGCAGCGTTTGCATTGGAGACTTTTTTAATTCCTAATACTATTTTAGATGGTGGTGTTACTGGTATTTCTATTATTGTTTCTAAACTTACGGATTTACCTGTTAGTGGATTAGTATTAGTTTTAAATATTCCATTTGTATATATAGGGTATAAGAGTCTTGGTAAAGAGTTTTTAATGAGTGCAGTTTATAGCATGATTTTATTTTCTCTTTCCTTGTCTGTTTTTCAATATATTGAACCAGTTACGGAGCAGATGTTGTTAGCAACTGTTTATGGTGGTATTTTACTTGGTATTGGTGTTGGTATTGTACTTCGTTATGGTGGTTGTGTAGATGGTACAGAGTCTGTTGCTTTGGTTATTAGTAAGAAAACTACTTTTTCTGTAGGTCAAATTGTTTTAATATTTAATATTGTTATTTTTAGTGTTGCTGGTGCTATATTTGGTATTGATAGAGCGATGTATTCTTTACTTACTTATTTTATTACTTCTAAAGTAATTGATTTTGTTTCTGATGGTTTAGAACAAGTAAAGGCTGCTTTGATTGTTACTGATAAGGGTACAGATATGGCTCATGAAATATATCGTAGACTTGGTCGTACTGTTACTACTATTCGTGGTAGAGGACTTATTAGTGGTGATAAAGAAGTTATGTATGTTGTTATCAATCGTATTGAGATTTCTGAATTGCGTAGTATTGCAGACGATATGGATGAAGAGGCGTTTATTACAATTCTTGATGTTTCTGATATCATTGGTCAAAATATTAAATATAAACATAATAGTAGTCGTAAGAAGATTCGGTTTATGGAAAAGGAGAGAGATTAATTATGAATGAGAATAAAGAAGGGAATGTTGAAAGTACAACTCCAAAGGTTCAAGAATTAGCTGGGAGTCCTGGTATTGTGATTGCTCCTGTCACACAGAATGCAGTAGATGCGTCCTCTGTTGATAAGGGTAAAGCAAATGCTACCGGAGTTGCTTCTCAAATGGCACAGGAGGATATTAATACAAAGCCTCCACTTATTAATCCTGTTTCAACAACACCTAGAATAGAGGTTAAAAGTGAATTGTCAGCGCCACCACCTCCACCAAAGGAAGAGGCTCCAGCACCAGTTGTTAGTCCACCTCCTGCTAAGAAAAAGTCTCATAAATTTTTGATTGTTCTTTTAATTCTTATTATTATTGGACTTGGTGTCTATATTTATTTAGATTACCAAAAAGATATGAGTCGTGGAGAATGTAGTCCTTTAGTAGAAAGCGATAATACTTTACGAGAGTTAGATGTTAATTCTACAATTGTTCAAGAGTTATATGATAAAGTAAAAACTAATATTCGTGAAGATGTTGCTTATCATGAATTTGATGATAAGTTTAAACTTTATTTAGCATTTAGACAAATACCTCATAGTGATTTTTATGACTCTAATTGTAATTTGTTTAATGAAAGTAGTATGTCAAATTATACTTGTTCTGGTGCTAGTAATTTTACACCAAAAGCATTTAAAGAAGAAACTCTTCAACGTGAAGTACGTAAGTTATTTGGTGAGAGTGTTTCTATTCCCAATCAAGATGTAGTTTTAGGTAGTAGTTGTTTAGGAGGATATCAGTATATTGCCGATAGAGGGGAATATGTAGAGGGTTATTGTGGTTCTATTCCTACTACTACTTATCGTGTTGATAAGTCTATTAAATCAGCAACAGTACAAGGAGATACGATAACGATAAAAGAAGATGTACGTTATTATAGTGCGCAAGGTATTGATATGGAAGAGTTACAAAATGGTGTCTATGTTCATACCTTTAAATTAGATAATCATTATCATTACGCTTATGTTAATCGTAGTCTTGAAGAAGAATAAAACTTGTGATATATTAGGATAGGTGATAATAATGGAAATAGATGAAGTGGTTACAGGTTTGTTAGATGAAAATTGTTATGTACTAAAAAAAGGAGATACTTGTTTAGTAGTTGATCCTGGAGATGATTATCCTAAAATTAAAGAATTAGTTGGGGATAGTAAAGTACTTGGTGTTTTACTTACTCATTCTCATTTTGATCATATTGGAGCGTTACGTAATTTCTTAACTAAAAGAAATGTAAAAATATATAAAAAGAGTAGTGTAGAAGAAAAAGAATATCAAGTAGGAGATTTTACTTTTCAAGTTTTATATACTCCTGGTCATTCTTCTGATTCTATTAGTTTTTACTTTCCAGAAGATAATGTGATGTTTGTAGGGGATTTTATTTTTAGGGAAAGTATTGGTAGATGTGATTTACCTACTGGTAGTGAAGATGATATGAAGAATAGTTTATTAAAATTAAAAAAGTTTGATAAAGATATTTCTTTATATCCAGGTCATGGAGAAAATACTACATTAAATTATGAAAAAAGTCATAATACATGGTTAAGTTAGGAGAATAGTATGTATATTGATGTTGTGTTATTAATTATATTAATGGTTGTTGTTATAATGTTTTTTAAACGTTTTTCATCTTTTGTATTTTTTATGGCGATTGTAGATATTTTACTTAGAATATTAACGTTTATTAAAAATAATATTGGATTACCTGATGTTAGTGCTTTAATTGGTAAATATATACCAGCTAGTATACCAGCTATTATTGATAAATATGCTGATGGTATTGTTAATATTATATTGCAATGGGCATTTGTAATTATAATGTGTTGTTTTTTAAGTTATATCATTAAAATATTTATACATAAGAAAAAAATATAAGATTATTTCAAGAAATGACAAGATTGGTCATTTCTTTTTTTTATAATAATGTTGGTGATAGAGATGAAAGTATATTTAGATTTAGTCTTTTTCATTAATATTTTTTTTGATTTTTTTATACTTGGTGCTGTTAAAGTAATTTTAAAAGAAAAAGTTTCTTGGAAGCGAATAGTATTAGGTAGTGTTGTTGGGGGATTTTCTATTTTTCTTTTGTTTCTATCACTTTCTTCCTTTCAATTATTTATTGTAAAGTTAGTATTTAGTGTAGTTTTAATACTTATTTGTTTTGGTAGAAGAAATTTTTTGTATGATTTTTTATATTTTTATTTTATTAGTGTTTCTTTAGGGGGATTTTTATATTTATTAGATATTAGTTTTACATATCAGAATAGTGGTGTGTTGTTTTTTGATAGTAATTTTGGAATTAATTTACTTGTTTTTTTGATAATTAGTCCTATATTTTTATTTGTTGAGGTTAAAGAAAGGCGTAGGTTTAAACGTTTTCAAGGATTAATTCATTCTGTTGTTATTGTTAAGAATGGGAAAAAGTATCGTTTAAAGGGGTTATTAGATACTGGTAATCAGTTGGTTGATCCTTATTCTGGTAAGAGTGTTGTTTTAGTGAATTGTGGAGTTTTTATTCCATATCGTAAGTTTTATTATATTCCTTATCAGGGTGTTAATTCTAAGGGGGTGATTAAGAGTTGTAAGGTTGATTATGTTTTGGTTGATGATAAGAAGTTTTCTTGTGTCTTGGGCTTTAGTAAAGATTATTTTCATCTACAGGGTGTCGATTGTATTTTACCTAATCAATTTAAGGAGGATTTATGAGAAAGTTAATATCTTTTATTTTATCTTGTTTTAGAAGAGTTCGTGTTTTATTTTATGTTGGAGCAACAGATATGCTTCCAGAGCCTTTATCAAAAGAAGTTGAAGAAGATATGATTATTAAGATGCAGTTGGGGGACTTGGAGGCTAAAGATATTCTTATTGAGCATAATTTAAGATTGGTAGTTTTTTTAGCTAAGAAGTATGAAAATACGGGTGTAGATTTGGAAGATTTAGTTAGTATTGGTACGATTGGTCTTATCAAGGGTGTTAATACTTATCAGAGTGGTAAAAATATTAAATTAGCAACTTATGTATCTAGGTGTATTGATAATGAAATTTTGATGCATTTAAGAAAGAATAAAAAGATTAAAACAGAAGTTAGTATTGATTCTTCCCTATCTTATGATGGTGAAGGTAATGAGTTGCATTTGGAAGATGTTTTAGGAACTGATCCGGATATTGTTAGTAGAGAAATAGAAGAAGAAAGTGATAAGAAGTTAATGCTTGAAGAAGTTAAGAAGTTAAGGCCAAGAGATAGGGATATCATTGTACTTCGTTATGGTCTTTTAGGAAATGATGAGTTGACACAGAAAGAAGTGGCAGAAAAACTTGGAATTTCTCAGTCTTATATTTCTAGGATAGAAAAGAAAGTTATTCGTAGACTTCGGGGAGTTCTTAGTAACTTTTAGTTTTTCTTTTCTTTCTTTTGTGTTATACTTGTTTTATATAAGGTAAGGTGGTATTTATGTACCGTGGTAAGGGTAAAGTAATTAGTGTCATTTTATTTTTATGTTTAGTTTTTACATTTTTTGTTAGTGGTTTTTTGGGCAATAGTTATGCGGTTAGTTTGCCTGATAAATTAACGTCACAAATGGGTGGAGATGTATCTAGTGATCGTGTAAATTTGTTTCCACAACTTACGGGTGATGAGAGAATTAGTTTAGTTCCTTTTGTTGCTTATGATAGTGATGGTAATAGTTTTACGATGTATTGTCTAGAGAAACAAAAAGATTGGTTTACAGATAAAGAACTTGTTAAGGGTTCTAGATTGGATAATGGGTATTCTTATATTATTCAACATGGTTATCCTGAAGTAAGTTTTACTGGTGATAAAAATACAGATAGTTATCTTACTCAGATTGCTGTTTGGTTATATCAAGATCGTTCTAGTGGAATTTCTGATACTTCAAGTGGTTCTTTGACTGCTCACCAAAAAGCGGTTATTGTTGCGAGTAGTTATTATAAAAATTATATTGGTCCTTTGGTTGAAGGGGCTTTAAATATGAAGGATGAGTATACGGACGTAGTACCTAAGTTTTCTATTAGTGGAAGTAGTTTTTCTTTAGATTCTAGTGGAAAGTATTTGGTATCTAGTCCTATAAGTGTTACTTCTAATGTTAATTTTTCTACTTATTCTGTTGGGGTAAGTGGTGTTAGTGGCGCAGTTGTAGTAAAGGGTGATGGTAGTAGTTTTACTGGTAAACTTCAAAAAGGTGATAAGTTTATTATCAAAATACCAGTTTTAAATTATACTGAAAATAGTACGATTTCTGTTCATGTTGTTACAGATTATATTGATTATGAAGCTTATCGTTATTTGCCACCTAATGATGTTAAAGATACTATGCAAGAAGCTTTTCCATCTTTTTATACATCTGTTTCTAAACAAGCAACTGGTAGTAGCAGTTTTAAACTTCCTACTGGTAGTATTACTATTAATAAGGTAGATGGCAGTGGATCTGGTCTTATTGGAGCTACGATTTCTGTTATTCGTGATTTAGACAATAGTGTAGTTACTTCTTTTGTATCGGATGGTAATGCACATACGATTAGTGGCCTTGTTCCTGGTACATATACAATTAAAGAGACGAAAGCACCTGCAGGATATTTATTATCATCTACTACAAAGAAAGTTTCTTTAACGTTATCTAGTATGAATAAATCGGTTGATTTTGTTAATAGTAGTGTTGATGTTAATATTCGCAAAGTTGATAAGGAAACTGGTAATCCAGTTAGTGGGGCTGTTATTCAAGTGTTAGATTCGTCTAATAAAAAAGTGTTTGAGTTTACTTCTGGTGATTCTTATACTAGTGTACCTGGACTAGGTATTGGTAAGTATAAGGCAGTTGAGGTTAGCGCACCAGATGGTTATTTCTTAAATACAACACCTGTTAGTTTTGAAGTTAAGGCTGATACTACTTCTATTAATGTAGAAATAGAAGATGTTAAAAATTCTATTAAGATATTAAAAGTTGATAGTGATACAGGTGATGTTCTTAGTGGTGCTACTTTAAGATTGATTGGTCCTAATGGTGATACAATCTCTGAGTGGACAACGACAAGTGCTGCTAAGAAGTTTACGAATCTTGCAGCTGGTAATTATCAAGTTGTGGAAGTTAGTGCTCCTAATGGTTATCAAGTAAATACAAGTCCTTATACTTTTAGTATTTCTAAAACTATGGAAGAAGAGTTAGAAGTTAGAGTTCCTAATTCTAAGAATCAAGTTACTATTTCTAAAGTAGATGAGGATGGTAATTATGTTAGTGGTGCTCGTATTGCAATATATGATAGTTCTGATACGAAAGTTAGAGAATTTATTTCTGATAAAGAGCCGACTACTTTAGAAAAGTTAGATTTTGGATCTTATACAGCAAAAGAAATAGAAGCTCCTGATGGTTATGTTTTAAATGATAGGTCATATTCTTTTACTGTTAATGGTAATAGTGATAATATTTCTATTCAAATAGAAAATGTAAAGAATCAAGTTTTGCTTGGTAAAGTCGATAAAGATACTGGAGAGTATGTTGCAGGAGCTAAACTTAGACTTGTTTCTTCTTCAGGGGATGTTATTGATAGTTGGACAAGTAGTAATGATTTATATTCTATTTCTGGTTTAAAAAGGGGTACTTATTATTTAGAAGAGTTGAGTGCACCAAGTGGTTATATTAGAAATACGGAACGTGTAAAAGTAGTAGTTTCTAAAGATACTACTACTGCAACATATACGATTAGTAATGAAAAAATAGAAGTAAAAATAGCTAAAGTCGATAAAGAGAGTGGAGAATTGGTGCCTGGTGCTTTATTAGAACTTTTGGATTCTAATTACCAAGTAATTGATACTTTTGTTTCTAAAGATAGTTATGTTACTTATTATGATTTAGAAGAAGGTACTTATTATGTTAGAGAAAAAGAAGCTCCAGATGGTTATTTATTAAACGATGAAGTAGAACGTTTTGTTATTAATGAAGATAATCCGAAAGTTACGGTTTCCTTTAAAGATGAAATTATGTCTTTAAAAGTTGGTAAGGTAGATGCTTCTACGGGTAATTATATTGCGGGTGCAACACTAAAATTATCTCGTGAAGATGGGGGAATGGAAGCAATTACTTTTGTTAGTAGTGAAAAAGCTACAGTTTTTAAAGGATTAAAAGAAGGAAATTATATATTAGAAGAGATTAGTGCTCCTCCGGGTTATATTACTAGTTCTTCTAAAATACATTTTGTTTTAGATAGTTCTTCTAAAACTACAAAAGTTAGTTTAGAAAGTGAAAATTTATCTATTCGTGTTGAAGATAAAAAGTTAGTGATTGATACAAATGGTCAAAGTGGTTACGAGTTTAAATTAAATTCTTTAGATGGTAGTTATTCTGAAACAATTAAAGTGGATAAAGATGGATATACTTCCTCTGTATTAAATAATGGTAATTATACTTTGTATCAAAGCAAGGTTCCGGATGGTGTTATTCTAAATTCTAATCCATATACTTTTGTTGTTAGTGATGAAATTAGTAATTCCAGTGTATTTTTTAGTAATGATTTTACAAAAGTAGATTTTAATAAACAAGAGTTGATGGGAGATAAGTTATTAAGTGGTGCTCACTTAGTTTTAAGAGATAGTAGTGGTACTATTATTGATTCTTGGGATTCTAATGATAAGTCAAAGAGAATTGATAGATTACCAGTAGGTTCTTATACTTTGACAGAGACGATTGCTCCTAATGGGTATCAGTTAAATACCACGCCATTAAGTTTTGAAGTAAAAGAAGATAGTGATGTACAAGTTGTTACGATGTATAATGTAGTTGAGGTAGAAGTTCCTAATACTTCTAAAAATATATTATTATATGTCTTTGTTGGTTGTATTTTCTTATCTTTAGGACTTAGTGTATTTGGTTATGTTTATATGAAAAGAAATTCATTTTAAAAA
>CALVSC010000056.1 GCA_944358855.1 uncultured Bacilli bacterium
AACTATTTAGACTATGTCCACGTTTTTCTCTACATAAGCTATCGTAGATTCTTAATACTTTAAGTTTTGATATTTTTGTACCATCAAAGTCATATAATAATGTATTCTTTTTATCATTAAATTTATTTAATGCTGTTATTTCAGGGAAGTTAATTGTCTCTTCTTGTATTTGTCTATTAATAGAGTTTTTAGCAGCAATTTGATTAAATATATTACCGTTTTTAGAGAAGTCTCTTAGACTAGCAATACTTTCACTAATTACCATGTTTTTAGCTCCATCGTAGTCTATTTCATCATGTGTAAATTCTTTCTTTAGATTTAGTTTCTTTACTCCGTTTGATACTGTTATTCTAAAAGCATCTTTTCGTTGTTCTTTATTAGATATATAGAGCTTATAAAATATTAAGCTTCTTTTATTTAAGTTCATAGAAAGTGCTGTTAGATTATTTTTAATATAAGTTAGACCTAGGTCATGGTTTTCAATCCATAAATCGATAATTTCTGGTATATTTTTAGATTTTAATACTGATAAGAAATCATCTAATAATGTGTCTTCTTCAGCCTTACTAAATAGTCCATATTTTTCTAACCAGTCTAGGTTGCGTTTTAGAGAATTAGAATCTGTAATTAATAATTCTTTTTCTTTCTTTGCTACTTCTGGAATACTAATACCATGTTCTGATAAGGTCTTTAGATTACGTTTAAAGTCTTCTTTTCTACCTATCTTATATTTATTATCAAATAGATATTTATTAGGTATAAAGGCACTTACAATGCGTGATAATATCGACATATTAATTCCACGTTCTCTAGCGATTGTCGTTACTTCTTCTAGACTTTCTTCTGTTGTTGCAATCAAATAAGTTATTAATAGCAGTCCATCTTTTCCTTCATCTAGTTTAGGAAACTCTAGTTGTTGCATTCTATTTAGTACTTCTTCTATATTCTTTCTATTCGCATGTTCTTTTAATTCTTCTTGATAGGTTCTGTCTAATAAATAAAAACTATAACCAAAACGTTCTAAAACAGATACTAATTCTTTTTCTGTCATTTTTCGTTTATCAACATTATTTTCTGCTTCTTTTTTCTCTAATACTTTTTGATTATATTTTAATAAAGCAATTAGTATTTCATGTTTTTCATCTTCGGTTATGTTGGATTCATTTAATAGAGCTTTTATTGTTCTAGTATCTGATATTAATTCTGTATAGTTTGGATTTATTATTTTTTCTAATAGTTCTTTATATTGTTTTAATAACATAATTGCGTGATTATATTTAGGATCTATTATTTCTTTTTGTTTATTTTGCTCTTCAATATAATCATCAAACTTATCTAAGAAAAGATTCATTTGTCTTTGTTCTTCTTGATCTATTTCGTAGGTTGTATGTTCTTTTTCATTTAGTGTTAATAATACACGTATGGTATCTAAATCTTTTTGTAGTTTGTCTTTTTCTTCTTCTTTTAGATCAATTAGACTTAAGATATTATTAATTTCATTAAAATCTATTTTGGTTATTTCATTTATATCATTTCTTAGTTTATCTAACAGTTCCATTTTTTTAGATAAGTTTGGATCTATATGTTTTGTAAATTCTTTTATTATTTCTTTTTTCTTTGATATTACTTGTTTTAATATCATAATTAAGTTCGTTGTATCCATACTATTCACCCCTAAATTTTCTCTATCTCTTGATAAATAATAAATCTATTTTGATGTTTATCATCATTATCTTTCTTTGCTTGTTGTTCTTGTTCTACTTCCGTAAGTTCTTTTAGTGTTCTAAGTATTGCTTGTAGGTTGTTTTCAAAGATCATATATAGTATAGAGGTTTGATCACTAGCAGAAATATCAGCGTATTTTAATCCATCATAAAACTCATCAATATCCTCGATTTCTAAAACACTTTTTTCTAGTTCGTTACGCGTTCTATCTAGTTTTTTCATGATTACTTCTTTTTGTTCTATTTCTCTTTTTATGGTATTGCTGTTTACTAGATTTTCATATTCTTTGATAATCGTATTACGATATTTTTCTAGTGAATTTTTCGCAACTTCATATTGTTTTGTATTACTATATCCTACTTTATCTAAGAAGTATAAGTTTTTGATTTGGCTTTTGAAATCTTCTATTGATTTTTTGTCTTTTAATGTATAATTTAACATCGTCTCAAAATTATCTTTTCCTTCGTCTTGTTCATCATCTTCATAATAAGGGAAGTTTAAGACATTTTCTTGTGTTATATCTATTATTCCTTTTATATAGTCTAGAATGTCTTCTTGTTGTTTTATTTTGTTTAATTCTGTCTTTAGATCTTCAGACTTTTTCTCAATATCATCTTTTATTTTTTGAACTAGTAATCTTTCTGCCATATGCTTAGCACACCCTTCTTTATTCTAATATAAAGTATAACATACTTTTTTTATAAAGAAAATATATAAACATAAAAAAAGTGTAACAAAATTTGTTACACTGCGTTTGTAAATTTTAAGCTATTTTCTACTTCATCGATAAAGGTTTGATCTTTTTCTGATGTAATGTATGAAATAACTGCTACATAGTATTGATTAGCGTTTTCTCCTGTATATAGACGCATTGTTGTTTGCGTATCGTTACATTCCATTACATACCATGTCGTGTTATTGATTGTTTTTTCTGTAATTTCTGTACATGGATAAGTTGCACTTAAAACATCACGATAAGTGCTAGCGAATGTTCTTGCGTCTACACCTTCTGTTTTATCTTGTACAATTAAGCTAACTGCTTGTGTTTGGAATGTGTTAGCATAGGAAATGTTATATCCAGCTAAGGTAATTTCTCCAAAATCTCTTGGTACAGAGAATGATAGATTTTGATATGTTTTTTGTTCATATCCTGATAGTTCAATACTATCTTTCTCCTTGCCTTCTTCTGTAATGATTTCCCAACCGTTATCTTTTAATATGTCTTCACTAGCAGCAGGTAGGAAGCTTGCTCCGATGGCTATAACAGCGAATGCAATAATAAATATTATAATAATTATTGCTACAAAATATGAAAGAAGAGATAAGAAAATGATTAAACCATTTGATAATCCACGAGGCTCACCTGTATATTCTCTTTCTCCACTTACTCTTAAGTAGTAGTTAGCAAATGATACTTGCACGTATGGCATTAACCAAATATATAAAATACCTAGCGTGAAGCAACCTAGTATCATCCAACCCATGAAACTGAATAGTAATCCATAGAATTCTACTCTATGTCCACCTGCTAAATCGTTTGCATTTTTTAGTTTATCCCACCATTTTTCATTTTGATAATTTTCATCTACCAAACGATATCCAAAGATAATGTAAGTTGGTATAAAATAAAACATTAATACTAAAAATGCGATGATACCGATTATTGGTACAAGACAGATGACAATACCTACTAAATAAGCAAGTAGGAATGTTCCTATATATTTTAAGAATGGTACTATATTAGTAAAGGAGTACTTTACTAAGTCCATAAATGTTGTTTGTTTATCTCTACTGATATCTAGTGTTCCTTTGATGAATCCAAAGTTTAGTAATGTTGCTGCTATATATACTACTAGATATCCAAGTAATGGACCTATACCAGTTTGTGTATAGGTAATCGTATCTTCTGTTTGTACTACTTCTGGTGGAAATACAATATTTAAAATTGCAAATAATATAACCGTCAATATTAATTGTGTTGCAAATATTCCATATAATGGTCCTTTGGCCCTACCCTTTGCATCTTTTTTCAAACTTTTACGAGGAATAGAATTGTGCTCGTTTGATGGGGTTACTCTTGGTGGAGGTGTTGAACCTTGATTATTGTTTGACTCTTGGTTTATGGAAGGTATTCCTCCTTGAAAATTATTGGTTGCTTGATTTGGTGTTGACACACCATTTTGCATATTTGTTTGACCTAGGTTTGCTGGTTGTGTTAAATCTTGTCCACAGTTTACACAAAACCTGGTACCTTCGGCATTTTGAAAGCCGCAATTTTTACAAAACATACTCTTTACTCCTTATTCTCTTATGATATTTTGAGTATATCACAATTTTTAAATTCAGGAAATAAATTATGAATTATTTATTGTATTTGACATTTCATTCATAAGAGAAGTCATTATTTTTTGAAAAGATGTTTCTATTAAAGAAGATAATTTTCTACCTGCTTTTGAATAAATATTATTATAATTTGCCTCTTCTTCTAGATATTTTGTTACATCTATTTCTTTTCCTTCTTTTACATCTTGTTCAAAGCGTTTGATAGCTTGTTCCGTTAATGCTACTTTTTTGTTTTCTTCATAATTATAATATCCCGTTGCCTGAGATAGATATAAAGATAGAAATAAAATTATTAATAGTAACATCATACCTTCTAATAGTTTTTTATATTTCATTATTTATCACCTCTAGAAAACATTCTGAAAAAGCTAGGGAAGTGTTTAAGACTTCTTCAATAGAATTTTCTGGTCCTCCCATTTCTACTAATATAGTCTTAGGAGAAAAATCTTGATTATATACCCCATTTACTCCTGGTCCTTCTTTTTTATAAATACCTTTTGATAGATTGGGATATTTTTCATTTAGTTTATTATTTATACTTTCTGTAAATGCTAAATTTTGGTGATAGTTTGGATTTTCTAGACCAACAATAAATAGTATTTTGGCATAGTCTTTATTATTTATGGTTATCGTTGTTTTTTCTTTTGTTAAACTATCTCTATGAACATCAATAAAATAAGTTAAACTTGGATACATTTTCTTTTTCTCTTCTAAAAATATTCTACTGGCGTCATAGCTTCTAGCGTAGTTCCAATTATTGTTATTTAGGACCTCTTTTATACTTTGTTCTTCTACTAGTGTTTCAAGTCCTTCTTTTTCGAATTGTTCTTCTAGTATATAGTCATTCATTTGAACTGTTGGAGTAATACTATATTCTACAAAGGAAGATGGTTGATATTCTTCTGTTTGGTGAGTGTTATAGATATATATAATAGGTTCTTTGGTAATGGATATTGTCTTTATTTCTTCTTTTTTGGAAGTTGTTTTTTTATAGGGTGATGATAAGATATTTTTTGTTTTAAATAAAGTTTTTATGTCTTTAAAAAGATTGGTTGTTTTTTCTTTACTTAGAATAAAGTTTACTAAGTCTTTTTGAGAATTAATGATAGGATTTAGACTTAGATATTGATAGGTTATATAGATTAATAGTGTTAAAATCAACAAGAAATACTTTGGTCTTTTCTTTTTCTTTTTCATCTTATCACCAATATTAGTGTAGCCTTTTTTAGATGGTTATTTTGTCGGAATAAATTGTTCATGTAAACTTTTATTTATTATATTAGCTAGTAATAGACTTAGTTTGTCTATTAAATAGTCTATTTCCTTGGGTGTTACCATCATATTGTTGTTGGTTGGTAATAAAACTTCTTCTAATAGGCGTTTTTGATCTTGTTTTGATAGTGTTCCTACCATACCTAGTACTTGTTCTTTTTCAGTTTTTGTTAGTTCTTTTTTGGTATTTAAATAGTTAATGTTATTTATACTTTTTAATTTATCTTGTGTATTATCTTTGTTTTCTATATTATAAGCGATTTTTTTTAATATAAGTTCTAGGGTATTTTGGACAATTGTTTTTGCATCTACTACAGTTGGTATTCCAATAGCTATGGTCTTATGATTTAGCGTTTTTTCAGATAATTCTTTTCTATCATTTCCTATACCACTTCCGGGAGAAATACCACTTGTTGTTATTTGGATGGTTTTATTTAGTCTATCAATAGAGGAAGAAGCTAAGGCATCTATTATAATTATATAGTCCACTTCTATTTCCTTTAAGACTCCTAGAATAATATTTTTCGTTTCTATTCCTGTCTTTCCCGTTACACTAGGACTTAGGGCTGATACTTCCCTGTATCCTTCTTCTACTTCTCCTAAAAAAAATAAGTGTCTTGTTACTAATACATTATCTAGGGTATTAGGCCCTAAAGAGTCTGGTGTTGAATTTCTATTACCTAGACCAATTACTAGTATTTTGTTCGCATTTTTTAGATTTTCTTTTTCTATTACTCTTTTTAGGGTTTTTATACCAATTTCTTCTACTTGTTTAAAGTTATTTTTATCTGTGATGTCTTTAAAAGTTATTGTTTCATATAAACCTTCTTTTCTATTTAATTTCTTACTTTCTTCTTTGGTTATTTCTAGTTCTTCTACTTTTACATTTGTTGTTTGCTCTAATATTTTTTCTTTTCCTTTTACATCGTTAATATCCATAATCATATCCGTATGAATATTTTTGTTAGACAAATTTATATTATGCATTTTATCACCTATTATTAATATTTACGAGTTAGAAAAAAATATTTGCAATTATCTTAAAATTTTGATAAAATTAATATGTTTATAAAAAGTGAGGTGAAAACATGCCAAATATCGCAAGTGCTAAGAAAAGAGTTCGTTCTAATGCTAAAAAAGCAACTGTAAACACTTTAGTTGTAGCAAGTATGAGAACAGCAGTAAAAAAATTTGAAAAAGAAGCAAACGCAGGAAACAAAGAAGCAGCTAGCACTAACTACAATGTTGCTATTCAAAGAATTGATAAAGCAATGGCTAGTGGTAAAATTCATAAAAATAAAGCTGCACGTTTAAAATCAAGATTAACTAAAATGAAAAATGCAATGTAAATCAATCAATTCGTTGATTGGTTTTTTTCTTTACTTTGAAAATTAATTAAGCTACAATAAAAGTAACATAGATATAATACTGGAGGGAATATGAAAAAAGCATTATTTGTATTGGGATTTTCTTTGATTTTAGTTGGTTTGTTATTTTTATTTCAAGATGATTTGCAAAAAATATATTATGATATTCTAAGGGATATTAGTAAAGAAGAAGTTGTTTTAGAAAAAAATGAATATTATCGACCTTATGACTTTCATTTTGTGCAAAATACAGATGATTTTGAACCCAATAATAAACAAGAATTATTAAATATTTATTATACAGCTATTAATTCTGGAGTAAGTGAATTTACTTTTTATTGTCCTGATAGCTATTCTGGATGTATTAAGGAAGTTGAAGATTTAGCAAATAATCAAGATTTATTGTCAGATATTAATAATTTTGTTCATCCTTTTAATGGTTTTAATCATTTAGAAACGCAATATGATTCTTTAGGTAAAGTATCAATAAGGGTTATTAAGAGTTATTCAAAAGAACAAATTGATGAAGTTAATGATAAGGTTTCAGAGTTAAAAAAGGAATTAATTATTCCAGGAGATAGTGATACCAATAATATATTAAGAGTGCATGATTATATTATTAATCATAGTGTTTATGATACTGGTAGAAGTGATTATAACATCAAAAAATATAATAGTGATATTGCTTATGGTCCTCTTTTACAAGGATATGGTATTTGTGGTGGATATACCGATGCTATGGAATTGTTTTTAGAAGAGATGGGAATTAAGAGTTATAAAATTTCTAGTGAAGATCATGTTTGGAATGCCGTACATGTTAATCAGGGATGGTATCATTTAGATCTTAC
>CALVSC010000057.1 GCA_944358855.1 uncultured Bacilli bacterium
TGTTTCTAATAAAACACATACATCATAAGTACCTAATATCATATTAAGTCCTTTTGCTATATTAGAAATCGCAGTATCTACTCCAAGTCCTACATGACTTCCTGGATGTAATACTAATTTATGAATTCCAAGTAAACTACAGCGTTCTAATTCTTCCTGTAAGAATCTAACAGAAAACATAAACTTATCAGGATCTTTATCATTTGCTAGATTAATAATATAAGGAGCATGAACAACTACTTTAGAGTAATCAAATCCTTCTTCTTTCATAATATTCATTGCATCCAACGTAAATCCATCCATAATAGGATAACGATTCGTATTCTGTGGAGCACCTGTATAAAACATAAAAGTATTAGCTCCATAACTTAAAGCCTCTTTTAAACTACCAAGAAGCTGACTATCCTTTTTAAAACCAACATGACTTCCAATTATTAACATATAGTTACCTCCACACCCAGTATATCAAAAAAAAGAAAAAAGAAAAAGACTTCCAAAGAAGTCTTTCTAAACTAATTAGTTAGCTACACATTCGTATGGAATAGAGTCTCCATTAGCAATGGTTTCTACAGCAGCTGGTGACATTTTTGTACTACCAGAAGTCCAAGTTTCAGCACCGTTTGTCTTAATATTACCACGAGTTAATTTAGCATCTGCTTGATATAATTCACCAGCAGTACCATGTTCACCATCAGTTACATAAATACCATAAGTAGTTTTTGCTTTTCCTGTTGTTGTATCAGTAGCAATTTTAACATGTACATATCCTAACATTTCACGATTACCCCAAGCAGATTTACCACCTGTATCTAGTAATCCATTTTTGTCATTTTTAGAATCAATTAATACCCAATAATCTCCATCTCCAACAGCACCACTAACAACACTATTACCATCTGCCTGTTCACATGTCAAACTATCTGAAGACCACATATTTCTAACAGAGTTAACATACTGTTTAGCAGTATCAATAAAGGTATCCTTTCTTGCATTTTCAATATATCTAGTCATTGCAGGGATTGCTACCATCATTAAAATACCCATGATTACAATTACAGCAAGTAATTCAATCAAAGTAAATCCCTTTTTATTTAATTTTTTCATTTTCATCTTTCCTCCCAATTTTATACAATTAAATCATACTAAAAATTTTTAACCTTTGCAATATTATTTTTTGTTTTCTTGTAATTTACAAAAAAGTTGACATTTAACAAAATCAAACTTCGCCATCAACTCTTTCTACTCTACTGCAACCATTACTACTTGCAGCATTACTGTAAGCTAACATACCACTACTACTTCCATTTTCTACTAACTCAGAAGCATCTTTTGAATATAAATCAGAATAAGTTTTATTCTTAATTCCTCTATGTCCATCATCCATTGCTTCATCTAACGTAACATAGTATTGAAAACTAGCATTTTCGCCATCACTTGTCTTTTTTACTACTACGTAAGACCCCTTCTTATCATAGGTACCTCCATTAGGTGCATTTTTAAATTCAGAGTTATCTAAATAGTCTAGTGTCATAACTACACACGCATTCTTTGCCGGTTGTTTACTAGGATCAGCTCTTAATTTATATTCAGCAAGTGACAACAACTTTTTAGCATCATCTACATAAGTAGTTGCTTTACTATTATTTAGTATTCCCATGACATTAGGAACCGCAATTACCATAATAGCCGCTAAAATAACCATCGTTGCTAACAACTCAATTAATGTAAACCCTCTATTGTTAAGTTTCATTATCATCACCCTATTACAATTATAACAAGAATAAAACCTTAATCAAGAACTTTTTTTAAATTTTCTACTTCTTTCATAGTTGTATCTGTAAAGTACTGATCATTAAATATATAATCATATCGAAACAAAGAAAAACCATCTATATTACTAACATTCCTAGATAATAAAACTTCCCTCATAATAATATCCTCTTCTTCTACCCATTCATATTGTCCACTCTTCGCATAAGTATCAATATCTCCTACTTTATAAAAAGCTAACACTGGTATTAAAGATACTTTACTACTAATACTTTCCCATTCTTTTAACGTTTGATAAAAAGGTTTTGTCTCATTATAAAACCCATAATAAATCTGTGGCATTAAATAATCTACATAACCCTTAACACTTCCCCATCTTTTAACATCAGCATAGTGTTTACTATAATTATTTTCTATATTACCATCTGGTGATATAGAAAAACTAACATGATACTCATGACATAAATTATATACTTTTTTAATTAACTGATTAACTTCTCTTAATCGAAATTCACTTAATGTTGTATTAGGCTCTTTTTCTAAATACTTTTCATATTCTATTTTATCAACTTCCCCATTAGGATAAAAATAATCATCAAATAAAATACCATTAACAGAGTAATGTTCTAATATCTCCCTAATACCCTCTAATATTAATTCATCAACAACATCACTTGCTGGATTATAATAAATACCATTATGAATATAAACATGTCTACTATCTAAATAACGATATGCTGGATTACTACTAGAAATATCACTAGTATCTGTATCATTTCTAATTCTATAAGGATTAATCCAAGCAATAATTTTAATATTCTTTTTACTAGCAAACTTAATAAAAGTATCTAAAACATCAAAAGTTAACTTTTCTCCTTCTTTATCTACCAAAACACTACTACTAGGATAAATACTAGATGGATATATCGCATCACTAAACGCTCTAACTTGTAAAATAATAATATTAAAACCCAACTTATCTACATCTTCTACCATACGAGAAATAATATTTATACCATTTTTCTTATCTTTTCCCCTTAAATAATTACCCAGTTCAATATAACTAATAAAAATACCCCTATCTTCTTCTTGTTCTATAGATTGATTTGGTATAAAAAGAAAAATAAAAAAAAGAATAATCATAAAAATAATTACTTTTTTCACAAAACATCACCAATAATGAAATATCATAAAACCAGTAATTATTTTGTCGCTTTATTACTAATTAAAAACAATCTATTTTTCTGATAAAACCCATAAAACACATCTTCTAACTGATACCCTTCTTTTTTTATTTTATCTAAAAGCCAACTACTATCTTTCCCAATTTGAAATAAAACATCTTTTTGTATTTTACCATCAATAATAATAGGTAGTGGATAACTTCTACTTTTATCATCACTTCTTTTAAAAACCGATAATTTACCACTTGTTTCTAGTATGGCATAATCTACTTCTTCTATCGACTTAATCCCTCTACTACGTAATTGTACTAATAAGTCATCTAAGTTATATCTTTGTCTTAACATCTCTTTAAAATTTACTTGCCCACGATCAATAATAACCGATGGATTCCCATCTAATATATTTCTAACCGTACTACTTTTTAAAGAAATCCTAGATATTACTAATTGTATAATTACTAATACAACAATAGGTATAATAGATAAAAATATACTTTCTTTATAGTTATCAATAGATATAGCAGCTAATTCTGCTATAAAAATAGACACAATTAAATCCATAATAGATAACTCCCCAACTTCTCTTTTTCCCATAATTCTATAAATAACCATAATTAAAAAATAAAAAAATAACGTTTTCATCAACACGATAAAAAAAGACATAATATCACCCAGTAATATTATGTACTCTCATCATAAATTCTATACAATTTCATAAACTATATTGAGGTGCTTATGAATATAAAAAAATATATAAAATCTTTTTTAATAACCGAACTATCTCTTATTTTAACTCTATCTCTTACCACCCTATTATATAACAACAACTTATTATCAAATATCATATATCATATTATAAACTATATTTTATTCTTATTAATATTACTAATAAATAGTTTTATATTAGGTAAAAAAGCAACTAATAAAGGGTATTTAGAAGGTATAAAACTTGGTATAATCATAATTATATTTCATTTTCTTTTAATATTATTATTAAATGCAAATTTAAAACCTAAATTAATTTTTTATGATTTAATATTATTAATTACTACTGCATTAGGTGGAATGATTGGAATTAATAAAAAATAGTTTGAAAAAACAATACTTATATATTACAATAATGGTGTGAGGTGATGATATGCCAAAATGGGCTAAAGTTTTAATAGGGATAGTTGCGGTTGTAGCGGTTCTAGGCATTGGTTTTCTAATCTATTTTAATGTTAGTTTCATCAGTAAAGATGAAGTAAAAGAAAACATTGCAAGACACATTAATGTAGATGAAGATGACTTATACTTTGAAAATGTTGATTTAGAACTTGATAATAATCAATATGAAGTAGACTTCTACTACAACAACAATGAATATGAAGCAAAAGTAGATGCTAAAGAAGGAAAAGTAATATTTACAAACTACCCAATAGAGTTAACATCACAACCATCTACTACAAATGATGATGCAACAACAAATGATGATAATACTACAAACGATACTACAACAACAAAAGAAATTACATTAGAGGAAGCAAAAGATATTGCTTTAAAACATGGTAACTTAAACGAAAGCAATTTAACACTTGTTAAAGAACGTGAAGAACGTGATGATGGAATCAATAAATATGAGATTGAATGGCGTGATAATACATATGAATATGATTTTGAAATCTCAAAAACTGGTGAAGTTCTTCACTATGACAAAGATAGAATTAATGATTAAAAAAGCTAAAAAGCTCCCTAAAAAGGGAGCTTTATTTTTCTAATTGATTAGTAACATAAATAGTTAAATATTTAATATGAAAACTACGATGATGAAGTAGTTCTTTTTTTAACTTTCTTTCTAGATTACTAACTTGTTTTAAACTTAATCCTGGACTTACTTCTATCATTAAATGTATTTGATAATAATCTCCATATTTAATTAAGTTAAACTTTGTATCATGTACACCATAAAAAGATAAAACAAAACGAGTAATATCATCACACAACTTACTATCAACTTCTGCTTCACCTAATAAAGAAAGTGCATTCTCAGATATAATTTTTAAAGCCATAACAAAGACCATAAGACCAATAATACTAGAACCAATGATATCAGCATATTCTAAGATAGGATATTGATGTGAAAACTGTAATAATAACACAACAACAAAAACAATAATAGTAGATACTAAATCCAAAATAGATTCTCTATAAGATGTAATTACTACTTGACTACGTATCTTCTTACAAGCAAACTTTAAGAAGAAAACAACGATTAACTTTAAAAAGAAAACACTAAGTATCAAATAAAACACCATCGTATCTGGAACAACAAAAGGATTAAAGAATCCAGATACAATAATATAAACGGATAATACAACAAGTAACATACCAACAAATAAATTAGTAAGATATTCAACTCTACCAAAACCAAAAGGATGTGACTTTGTAGGACGTTTTTTTGATAAATGTACCCCTAAAAAAGAGACTAAATCTGTAATAAAATCACTTAATGTATGTAACCCATCAGCAAATAAACTACCTAATCCAAAGAAAACCCCTCCAAAAAGCTTAATAATAGTAATAAAGAAATTATAAAACATACTAAATACTAAAGCCTTTAACTCTCGTGTCACACAACCACTTCCTTATCCTAAAACAAATTATATCAAATAGAAAAAAGACGTGCAATACAAAATAAAAACCAGTCTTAATTAACTGGTTTTATCTCTTGCTCTAAAAGTTTTATTTCACGCTTTGTAATAAATCTTTTTAATCGATAATTTTTAGGTAATACTTTTAATAATATTTTTCTACTAACATATTCTCTTTTATAGTATTCTAAAAACAATTTACCCTTTTTCTCTAACAATACTGGTCCAAAGAAAAATTGTTTTTTATTGTAATGTTTTTTTCCTCTTTTAAAAACAATAATTTGATAAATAAATTTACCTGTCTTTACTAATTCTTCATTTTCAATATAAAAGTGATGTTTACATAAAAATTTTTTCACATCAATCTGATAGTTATTAGGACTAAGAATAATGGTATCTACTTTTTTTAGTACCTCTAAATGTTGTTTAAAAATACCAATCATTCCTCTTCCACCCATACCAGATATAATAATTGTATCAATATCTTCACTATAAGTATCTAAGCCATTACCCAATCTACATTCTATTTTATCTTCTAAATGATATCTTTTGATATTCTCTCTTGCATGATTTAATGGTCCTTCTGCAATATCACTAGCAATCGCCTTAATATTTTTATTTTTTTGTACTAAATAAATATCTAAAAAAGCATGGTCACATCCAATATCTAAACAAAAGGAATTAGCTTCCACTAAATCCCCTATTTTTTTTAAACGTTCATTAATTTTCATTAATCTGTTAAGAAATCCTTTAATTTTCTAGAACGAGATGGATGTCTTAACTTACGTAACGCTTTTGCTTCTATTTGACGAATTCTTTCTCTTGTTACCCCAAAGATTTGACCAACTTCTTCTAAGGTACGACATTGTCCATCATCAAGTCCAAAACGCAAACGTAAAACTTTTTCTTCACGATCTGTTAAAGTTCCTAAAACACCTTGTAATTCTTCTTTTAACATTTCAATAGTTGCATATTCCTCAGGTCCCATAGTTCTTTCATCTTTAATGAAATCTCCTAAATGAGAATCATCCTCTTCTCCAATTGGCGTTTCTAAGGAAACTGGATCTTGAGAAATTTTATATACTTCACGAACCTTTTCAATAGAAATACCTAATTTTTTAGCTATTTCTTCATCTGTTGGTTCACGATTTAAATCTTGTGTTAATTGACGTTGTACACGTGCTAGTTTATTAATTGTTTCTACCATATGTACTGGTACACGAATAGTTCTTGCTTGATCAGCAATCGCACGTGTAATTGCTTGACGTATCCACCAAGTAGCATAAGTAGAAAACTTATATCCTTTTGTTGGATCAAACTTATCAACAGCTTTCATAAGTCCAATATTACCTTCTTGAATTAAATCTAAAAATAACATTCCACGTCCAACATATCTTTTCGCAATACTAACAACCAAACGTAAGTTAGATTCAGCAAGCATTCTTTTTGCTTCTTCATCACCCTCTTCAGCACGTTTTGCATATTCAAATTCTTCATCACTAGTAAGCAAATTAATACGTCCAATTTCTTTTAAATACATTCTAACAGGATCATTAATTTTAACATCTTTAGATAAAGTTAAATTTTCTACTGGCACTTCTTCTGTAATCTCTTCTCCACTGGCATCATCACTACCATCTTCACTGACAATATCAATTTCAGCCTCCATTAAAGTATTATAAAGATCATCCAAAGTATCACTATCAATATCTAGTCCCTTTAATTCATCAGCTAACTGTTCATAGGTTATATACCCCTGCTTTTTACCCAACGCTAGTAGTTTGTTCTTTCTTTCTTCTATTGTTTTAATTTCTCCAACCATTCTTATTATCTCCTATCCGTAACTTCCGAATCTTCTCCGCTATTTTAGCTTGTTCTACAGGATCAACTTCTAAAG
>CALVSC010000058.1 GCA_944358855.1 uncultured Bacilli bacterium
ACTTGTAAATCTGTATTAGCAGCAATAAATTCAACGCCTTTAACTCCTGACTCAACCATTCTATTAACAGCGTTTCCTCCGCCACCACCTAAACCAATAACTTTAATCTTGGCTAATTGATCTAATTCTAATCCACCTATCATACCTAGTCCTCCTTAGTTATCAAAAAAATGTCCAAATACTTTACTTATTATATTATCATTGTTTATTGTCTTATCGTCAGGAGACATCAACAATTGGACATCACTTTCTGATATCATACTGACATCCTTCCCCCGTAAAGACATTTTATCATCAAAATATTGTACTGCCCCAAACACACTACTATATCGATTATGTCTTAGACCCATTGTACTAATATTACATACCTTAGCTTGTATACCAAAAATAGATTCCACTAAATACTGAAATCCAGCTAACTCACTAAGGCCACCTGTTATTATTATATAACGTATTTCTCTATTTGTTAAGTTTTTTATTTCTTTTTTAGCCAAATTTAATATTTCTTCTAATCTAGCTTCTACAACTTTAGAAATTCCTACCTGACTAATCTCTTTTTTCTCATCACCTATAGGAATACTAACAATATCATTACTATCTGCATAAGTCTGCATACTAACTGCAAAAGTTTCTTTTAACTTTCTAGAATCTTCTTCTTTTATCTTAAAAATATAAGTAATATCACGGTCTACATTATGACTTCCTATAGGAACTACACTATTTTTTATTTGAATTCCTTTATTAAAAATAGAAACATTCGTAGACTCTTCACCAATATCAATAATAGCCCCTACTTCTTTCTGTATTCTCTTATTACGCACAGCATAATAATCACCTGTAGAAGTAAATGCTAAGTCAATCGCCTCAAGTCCACTTAATTTTAACACCTCTAAAATACGATATAAAGGTTCTTTAGGAAGTGTAGAAATAACAAGCTTCGCTTCTAACATACTTCCTCTCATTCCTTTAGGATCAATAATATTTTCTTCTTCATCAACGGTAAAACTAATAGGAACAGCTGTTACTAATTCACTATCTTCTCCTACTTTTCCAACTAATGCATCTTTAACAACACGATTAATATCTTCCCCCATAATTTTATCTATAACATCAACACTACCTACCGCTATATCAAACTTACATCCCTCAGGTGGTACAACTGCAATCACTTTAACAATCTTAATACCTAACATATCATTTGCTTTTTTCAAAGCTTTTCTAACACTAGATACACATTTCTTAATATCAACAACTTGTCCCCTAGAAACACCTTCACTAGGACTATGAACAGATGCTAAAACATGAAATTTATCATTTACTTTTTCTAAGGCAACAATTTTAACACTATCAGTACCTAATTCAATCCCTGTATATACTTGACTCATGTAAGCATCTCCCATCTTAAAAACATTATACTATAAAAGAAAATTTTGTAAAAGAGGTATCCTTTATTTTTTATCAAAAACATAAATATCAAATATTCTAATCTCACCTATCTTTTTACCATATTTCATTACATATCTTAATGCTTTTTTATCTGTTTGTTTAATAGGTGATAATTCACTTTCATCAACAAAATATATATAATCTTTTCGTGATTTTATTTCCTTTAATAATTTATTACTACCATCATATCCCCAATTTCCTCTATTAATTAAATCTATATAAGAAATATCCATATCATTAACAATTCTAAAATAATATCCATTTGATCCTAAAAAGAAAAACTTCTTATCTTTATGCTCTTCCATATATTGATTCACTTCTTTTGTAAACTCTATAGAATCTTTATCCAACATTCTATATTCAAAGTGACGAATATCATTAGGATATATTATTTCTGTATCAAACCTCTTCACCCCTGTAACAACAACTACTCCAATAATAACCCCTAAAGAAAAAAGTATTGGTTTAATAGGAATTTTTATATTTTGCATCATAAATATAACTGTTAATAATCCTATAAAAGCTACTTGAAAATGATAAGTATCAAAAAGAGGAATCATAACACTACTAAAAGCTAAAGCATAATAATGATAAATATTTTTCTTATTTTTAATAATAAGTCCAACTATTACAACAATCATAATAATAAATAAAACAAAATATAAATTAAAACCAGTCCCATTACTAGAAGCAAAATCAAATAATCCAAAGAAACATAAATCTAAAAATTCTAAAACACTTCTAGTAAACACTAAATATAAAATAAATATAAAAACAGGTATAATAAATCCCACGAATCTTTTCCCTATTTTTTTAAGATCTTTTATATAATAAAAACTAACAAGTAATAAACATACTCCTACAGACTGTTTTGTTAATAAGGTAATACCTAGTATGATACCTATCAAATAATCATTACTTTTTCTTCTTTCTAATATAAGTATAATTACAAATAAAAAGTATAAAAATAAATTATAACTAGGAAATGAAAATGGTAATGGAAAGAAGAAAAATAATATTAAAAACCATGCTTTCTCTTTTACTAAATAAAATAAAAGAAGAGAAAGTATAGCTAAAAGAATAGCGTTAAAAACATGAAATACTAACATACTAGATCCAAATATATGAAATGGTAATGACATAATAAAAGGATAAAATGGTGTTAATATCATATTAAAATCTTTATAAGGAATTAGTCCTTGGTAAATACTATGACTAAAACCATAATTCCAAACTTCATCTAAATTAAGTGGAACAAATATTAAATTCCAAATAAAAAACAGAAGAAAGAAAAATAAAAACAAAAAAATATGTTTCAAATGAATTCTTTTACTCATTCTACCACCCCATAATGATATACAATATAATCTCCTACTTCATCTACTATTTTACTATTTTTTATAATATATTTAGTAGTCTCTATCTCAAATTGTTCATTGTTTTTTAACGCATTTTGATATTCATTATTATCTAATATATAATAACTTTCCCCTATCTTTTTCACTCTATCTATCATCTTCCTACTACCATCATAGCCAAAATTACCTGTTAAGTATACAGAAAAATAATTTAACTTTTCTTCATTTTTTATTTGTACCCAGACACTCTTACTAGATAATATTTCTGTATTCCCTAATTTCTTATATTTATGATATAACTCATCTAATATTAAAAAGTTATCTTTAGAATATTCTGGTAAATATAAATAATTAAAATTATGAATATTTAAAAACTGTTTTTCTTCTCTAGTCATTATAATATTAAAGCAAACAATAATAAGACATAATAATATAGATAAATTACGAATATAATTACCTTTTATATTGACAACTCTCATTAATAGACAAGAAACCGCAACTAAATATACATAAAAATGATAATAAGAAAATATTGGTATCATAATAGAAAAAAACGCTAATACATAATATCCTAATATATCTTTTTTATGGAATATTACATAAATAATACTAATGATAAATAATAGAATAGATAACACAAAATATAGTGGTACAATCGCTGTATTATGTTTAGCAAAATCAAATAATCCAAAAACACATAAATCTAAAAACTCTAAAAGACTTCCTGTTATAAGTAAATAAACAACATATAAAAAGCAAGGAATCATAACTCCTATCAATCTTTTTAATAGTCTTTTCTTCTCCCTAAAACATATAACAACACTTGGTATTAAAAAGAAAAATCCAACAGATTGTTTAGTTAAAATGGAAACTCCAAGTAATAATCCTATAACATAATCACTCTTCTTATTTTCTTCTAAATATACAATTAGTATCATTAAAAATAATAAAAAGAAGTTATAACTAACAGTAAATGCTATAAAGATAGGAAAACACATAAAAACCAAAAACAACCAAGCATTCTTTTGAAATAATTTTTCTAATAAATAAAAAGTAATTGTAATAATAACAGCATGTTCTATTAAAAATATAATATTATTATGACAAAGCATTAATCCTATTGACATAAGCATATTATAAAAACCTGGTATTACCATATTAAATTCTAAAAATGGTACTTGAAATTTAGAAAAAGCATAACTAAATCCATAGTTCCACATAGAGTCATATGTATTAATAGAACTAAAAAATACTAAAACAAATAATGAAAATAAAAATACAAAACCATATTTTAATACTTTTTTCATATTTTACACCTACTCTATATAATATATTTGATAATAACCAATCTCTTTTATTTTAACTCCTTCCTCAACAACATATTGATATGCTTCTTTAATATATTGTTGTGAAGAATCTTTACTTAAATAAGCTGATTTATCTAATATAAAATAACTATTTTTTACTTTTTTTAATCTATTTATAAATTTAGAAACTCCATCATATCCATAATTCCCATAATTAGGTAAATCAAAATATGTAATATCTAAATTATTTTTTATTTTATAAAAATAATTCTCACTACCCTTTAACAAATAAACAATATCTTTATCTAGTTTTTCTGTATAATAATCTAATTTCTTAACACTATTATAATATTTTTCTGATACTAAACTCCACGGAAAATTAGTATAATTTACAATCTTTAAAGAGGAAAAATAAATATTTTGAATAATAAACCATATAATACTTAACGCTAATACAAAGAATATTGCATGATAAGATATTTTTCTTTTAATAGTAAAGTCTTGTAAAAAGATAATAAAAAACGCTCCTAAAAATAAAGATACATGATAATAATCAAATATAGGGTAACAACAACTACTAAATAATAATAAATAATAATTACCGATGTCTTTAGGCTTCTTAATAATTCTTATAATTAATAAAAAGAAAGAAAGAATAAACACCACAAAATAAAACCAATCAATCGATAAATTATCTTTACCAAAATCAAACAATCCTAAAAAACATAGATCAAAAAACTCTAAAAAACTTCCATTAAGAATTAACACAAGAAAAACACCAACAACAGGTATTAAAAAGCCCACTATTCTCTTAAAAAATTTTCTATAATTTTTAAACAAATAAACAAAAGATACCAGTAATAATAATCCACCTACTGTTTGTTTTGTTAAAAAACTAAGTCCTAATAAAAAACCAATCAAATAATCTGATTTCTTATTAACTTCACAATAAATAAGTAATAAAAAGAAAAATAGTAATAAAAAATTATATCCTGGAAAGATAATAGATACCATCGCTACAGGATAAGGAATACATAATATAATAAAGTATAACCAAGTATTATTTTTAATAACTTTAAATAAAAAGAAAAAAAAGATAGTTAACAACAACGCTTGTTCTAAATAAAAAGTAAGAATAGATGGTTCTATATAAAGAAAAATAGAATATAAAAATGGTGCTAAAGGAGGAATAACTAAATTAAAGTCCACATAAGGTATTTCTCCTCTACTAATAGCATAACTAAAACCATAATTTACATAACTATCTCCTCTTATTAAATTATAAAAAAAGACCAAAGAAAAAAAGAAAAAACAAAAGAAAAATATATACTTTGCATTATTTCTTATTTTTTCTACCATACTTACTCCTTAATTTGAAAATGATTTCCACTATCTAAATATAAAATACCTTTTTTATTCTCTAATTGACTTAATACATCATTATAATAATTAATCATATCAAACTTTGTTAAAGTTAAATAAACCATATTACCATCATCCATATATAATAGAAAACGATCTTTATCATAATCATTAGGTTTATATTCTATATCGGATATTTTACCTAATATATCTTTTTTTATATTAGCCATATCTTTAATAAAATTTTTATATTTATTATCTGGCACATAATTAATTAATCTTGGTACACGAAAAGTATCTATTTCTTCTGATACTGGTATTTCTGTTTTATCTGAAAAAACAACACTTTGATTACTATTATTAATAAATAATGGTTTATTTTCTGTAACATCTATTTCTAATACATGAAAGAACTTTCTTTTAACATCTACATCAATAACATATGGAGATGTTTTTATATTTTCTTCCATTTCTCTAGTAGATGTTAACCAAAAACTAGGATAATCTTTTACTCCTCCAAGTTCTAATATTAAATCATCGTTTATATAGGTTGTGTTTTTAACAATTAAATTACGTATAGGCATATGTAATAAATAATACACACCAAAAGAAAGTCCTGAAATAATGAAAAGGACAATTAAAAATGGTATTAATTTAAGTTTTTTCTTTTTCACAACTTTCTTCGCCATAGCCTACTCCCAATTTACAAATTCTTGTTCTACTTTTAATTCAACATGATATTCTTCTTTTACTTTATCTTTAACATATTCTATTAAGTTTTTAATATCTTCACTACTAGCATGATCATAGTTAATGATAAAGTTAGCATGTTTTTCACTAACCTTAGCCCCTCCTATAGTATAACCCTTTAATCCTAAATCTTCTATCATTTTTCCAGCAAACATTCCTTCGGGATTACGAAAGACACTTCCAGCAGAAGGATATTCTAATGGTTGTGCTTCCATTCTTCTATTACGTCTATCACGAATCACTTCTTCAATCATCGCTTTATCGCCTTTTTCTAAACGTAATACTACTTCTAAACATATATATCCTGGATGCGTTTGTAAAAATGAAGTTCGATAATGAAAGTTCATTTCTTTATTTTCTAACTTTACAATTCTTAAATCTGGAGTTAACACAGTAACATCTTGTACAATGTATCCCATATCACTTTTATAAGCTCCAGCATTCATATAGACTGCTCCTCCTATAGTACCAGGAATACCAGATGCAAATTCTAAACCAGCAAGTCCTTTCCTTGCTGCTAAAAGAGAAAGCTTTACTAAAGAATATCCAGCTCCCACTCTAATCTTCGTAGGTGTTAAAAATTCTAATTCATTTATCTCATCTAAACGAATAATAACTCCTTCATATACTTTACTACTAAAAAGTAAATTAGAACCATTACCTATCACTTTATATTTAACATTTTCTTCTTTTAAAATAGAAAGTGTTTTTCTAAGACAAGAAACATTCTTAGGAAATACCATAAGTAAACATTCTCCACCTACATGGTAAGTAGTACATTTAGAAAGACTTACATTCTTTTCTATCTTACCTACACCAGCACTCTCTAATTTTTTAAATACTTCATCCATTTTATTCACCAACTAACTTTTTTATCTCCTGATATATTCTAGTAAGAGAATCATGAATACCAAAAGTACTACTAGCCTTTTTCATTTTCATATAACTCTCTTTATCAGAAAAAACTTCATCAATAAGACG
>CALVSC010000059.1 GCA_944358855.1 uncultured Bacilli bacterium
CAAATCTAGCAAATATAACGGTCTGCTACCGGCTTAGTCTACTTAATTCTTTAAGCACTCAGAAATGTTATTCACTATTTTTCTTTACTTGTTTCCACCAACCACAAGCTCTCTATAAAAGGAGTAAATAGTTACTTCTTTTCTTCAACGTTTTAAAAACGATAAAACAACTTTACCATAATTATATGTATTTGTCAAATTTTTACCACTCTATTTCATAATTTTTTTAAACTCATTAGGAATACTCGTCTCAAATAAAATATCTTTCTTAATAACAGGATAATAAATTTTTAAACGATTAGCATGTAAAAACAAACGATTTGCTTTATCTTTACTACCATATTTTTTATCCCCAACAATTGGTATCTTCTTACTAGCAAAAGCTACTCTTATTTGGTTCCTACGCCCTGTTTCAATCGTCACTTTTAACATAGAATAATCTTCATTGGATTGAACTACAGAATAATTAGTAATGGCTTTTTTACCATCTTCACCACGAGCAACATACACTAACTTTGTTTTAGTCTCTTTTAAATACTGCACAATTTGTCCACTATCCTCTTTAGGATGACCATGTACAACAGCACAATATTCACGTAAACGAACATATTCATTCCAGTTCTCTTGTAACTGGTTTTTTATTCTTTCATCTTTCGCAAATAATACAATACCACTAGTATCTTTATCTAAGCGATGAACAATAAAAATACGACCATGAGGATTACGAGAAACCACATAATCACGAACAATATGATATAAAGTTCGTTCTTTCTCTTTTTCTGTCGCAATAGTAAGTAATCCACTAGGTTTATTAACAACCAATAAGTGATCATCTTCAAATAATACCTCAAAAGGCAACTTCTTCAAATTACGGCTATTCGTATCAATCATAATTCTCATACCAGCAACCAAAGGATAATTATACTGTGTAACTCTATCATCTTCAACATAGACAGAACCATGTACTAAATATTGTTTAATACGCTTTTTAGGCATATCTAAATTTTCATATAAATATTCCAATAATTCACTGTTTTTTCTAACGATTAACTTCATAAAATCACCACAACAAGATTATAGCATAAAAGAATAGGAAAAGCTATTATACTATTTTCATACAAAAAAAGAAAAAAGAATTAATATCTTTTTTCCTGTTTAATAAGTTTTGCATGAACAACAAACTTTTCCCAATTATTATAACAAGTAGACAAAGTAAGTATTTTATTCTGTGATGTAACTTTATTATTAAAATCAACCATACTACGAGTTTGTAACATATCTAAAAACTCTTGATATTCACCTAAATCATCATAATTAGTATTCAAATAATCATCTGTTGTTTTAATATGATAAGCACTAAATATTTCAAACAAATAATTATAATTTAACGTAGAAATTTTAATATAATACTCTTCTTTATTTATAAAGTCGTCCCCTAAAATGTTTTTTAAACTACCAAACATCGTACCATCTACTCTGCCATGAGCATAAATAATGGTATTCATATCAATAGGATCTAAATGATTTCTGTAATCTAGAAATAACCATCCAGCATCATTATACTTTTTATCAAAAGAATGTGTTAAATAATAACTATTATTTTTATATTGAACAAAAGGATAATTAATATTGGTATTAGGAACTTCAATCCATCCAACAACATCACTATTTTCATTAAGTAAGTTAGTAAAATCAACACTAAGTAAAGGAACATCATAATACTTACTACTATCTAACATCTCTGTTGTAATATTTTCCCTAGAATCATTAACAACAACCATATCTTGTAACTTTTCAATTACTTCATCGGTCTTTTTATTATCAAAGTACCACATAATAATGTGATAACACGAAAAAAAGAAAACGCCAATAAAAAAGATTAATGTAATATATAAAATTATATTCTTAATCTTTTTCATAGCGTCCTCCTATATAACATCAATATCTTCGGAATCATTATCTTTTTCTTTTGGATTTTGTCTATTTTTCTTCATCTTTATAAAGCAAATAACTGCACCAATAATAAGTAATAAAGCAACTACTAAACTAATATAAAGAATGATATCAGCAGTAGATAAAGTATAATCTACTCTAGTATTTTTCTCAACTTGTTCATTATATTCTATTCTTTCCCCACGAACTAGTAATCGATGAGTATTAATAGCATATGGTGTACAAGTTACTAAAGTAACATAATCTTTACCATCCACTATTTGTAATGCTTCTGTTTCTGATGGTTCAGTAACAAGTACTTGATCTACTTTATAGGCTAGGACTTCATCGAGAATATAAATATAGAAAATATCCCCTTTTTCTAACTGATCTAAATCAGTAAATAATTTAGAAGAAGGAAGTCCTCTATGAGCAGAAAGAATTGCATGAGTACTCTCTCCCCCCACAGGAAAAGAACTACCTTCTAAATGTCCAACCCCTTTTTGTAATACATCTGAAGTAGTACCATGATAAATTGGTATTCTAACATCTATCTTTGGTATTGAGATGTATCCCATCATTCCATTATCATTAATATTTAAAATAGACAAATATCTATCAGAATTTTTTTGTTCAGACTCTTGAAAAACATCTTTTACTTCACCAAAGGATAATCCTCTATTATACTCTCTGGCATCCATAATAAGTTTATTATTCACATCCTGAGATTCATCACTTACCTTTTTTTCATAAGTATGAATAACCTTCTGATAATGTCCAACACTGATTCGATTACTGATAAAAGGGAAAAGGAGAAGACCTAATCCCAATACAATCATAAGGATAAATAGAAAAATAATTAACTTTTCTTTTACCTCTTTTTTCATAAACTAAATTGTTTGTTCCTCTTGTTTTTTATTTTTTTTATAAAATCCAAAGAAATAAACTGCTCCACCAATAATTAATAAACCTAAAACTACTAAAATAATAGTACCAGCACTACCTGTTACAGGTAATAGTCCAGCCTTTTGGTTAGAAACATCTAAACGATAATAACCTTCAGTATCAGCAGGATCTAAGTTACCACTAGGTCCAATTTGAATTTCATGAATTGTATTATCTAATACATATCCAGTAGGAGCTTTCGTCTCTTTAACATAATAAGTACCAGCTCCAAGACCAGCATATTGAGCAATACCACTACTATTTGTCTTAATAGTTGTAATATCATTATTTAAATCTCTATCTTTATAGATAGTAAACTCTGCATTTTGTAATGCAATAGCAAAACCATCATTAGGATCGAATTTATAAATCTCTAATCCATACATATAAACATCAACTTTACCATTACCATCACTTGGTACAGTAGTATAAGAACCATTACCGTATGGATCATTAGAATACTCTAAACTAACACTATTACTATTTCCACCATTAGCACCAAGTCCAGCACTAGCATTTAATTTAGCAGAATAATTAATAGTAATAGAAGTACTATTGATATAATCAACATTAAATGTAATCGTTAATGTTTGACCACTAATATTTACTGTTGCTACTTGTTCACCACTATCGTTTGTAACATTACCATTACTTGCAGTCGTTAATGTTTCAGCTCCGTCGTGAACAATAACAGATTGAACACCATTAAATGTAAGACCAGCAGTTACTGTATCTTTAATTACATATTTTTTATTAGTAGCATTTGTTGGATATTTAGGAACTGTTGCAGTAACGATAAATGGTACATCATCACCTAGTGAATAAGAACCACTATCCATTTGTTCTTCTCCAACAGATTTTGTAACTCCAGCATCACTTACTTTCGCAACGATTGTTTCATTATTAATTACCCAATCATTACCAGATGCAGTATAATCTAGATTACCAAACATAACAGCATATACTCTTAATGTTTGAGTAGGTATTACTAAATAAGAACCAGCATCTAATTGTGCACTAGCAGTAATTCCACTAACATTTAAAGCAGTACCACTAACACTATTCTTTTTAACATAACCAGCATAAGCACTAGCTAATTTATCAATTTTAGATGTTGATAATGTACTACCAGTAGAAATACTACCACTATCATATTTATAAAGATCATCAACTGTTAAATCTCTATATTCGCTACTACTACTTAAAAACTTTTGAAAATCATTTGTAAATTGATAAGTAATAATATTGGTTGATGCATTATAATATGCATCTAATACTTTATAAGCACTCAATTGATCACCACTAACAACATCATTAATGGTAAGAGTTGCTTTATCAGTAATTATTTTACTACCTGTATCGATTGTTCCATTAGTACTTCCAGTATTAATAGCACTAACATTTAGAAGGCCAAAGAACATAAATACAGAAACAAGAAAAACTAATATTTTTTTATTCTTTTTCATTTTTTTCACCTTTCACTTCTCTAATCTTTATAATATAAGTCATTATACCAAAAATGACTAAAACAGAAATTACTAATAGTACCCCATAATACATAACATTATCCATAGTATTAGGTACACTAACTTTTTCCCCGTTAGGAGTTTGATCTATAACGATATGTTCACGTTCAGTTTTAACATTTAAATCAATATCATATTGGTAAGTATCATCTTGTAAAACCGGAATACTTACTAAAACAGAAGATGCATAATAGGAATAATCATCTACCATTTTGACCCCGTATTTGACAAGATAAATACCAGGCGTTAATCCTGTAAAATCACAAGTACCAAGATTATTGGTTTTAGAAACATGATTAGGATTAATCTTAGAACTTATAATAAAATCATCCACTTTTTGAGCTTGAACTTCTAACCCCATCGTATCTAGTTCATTAGGATTAAAACTTACAGGAGCATATTCATCTGCAAAAACTATATTTCCAGATGAATCATATGTTCCCAGTAAATATAGTTCCACATCACTATTCGTAATTGCAACATCACCATATTGATAATTTACATGAATACTAGAACTGCGTGAAGAATCAATAGTATCAGCGGAAACACTGAAAGGTGCTAAACATAAGATGCAAAATAGAACTAAAACACTACTTATTACTTTTTTCATGTTTATCACCTCCCTTTCGTATCTTCATAATTATAAATCCTAAACCAGCAAGTATAAGAACTAATCCAGCAACAACAAATGGAACAATTCCTACACCACCAGTATTTGGTAATACATTAATTTCTTGATTGGCAATAGTAACTGTATATTTACCACCTTGAGAAGTAACTTCATAACCTGGAATTGTAATATTACCATCAGCACCAACACGAACTTCTAAGGTTTTACCTAGTAATTGATAACCACTAGGAGCTTTTGTCTCTTTTAAGTAATAAGTAGTACCTGGAGATAATCCACTAAAACTTAATCCCTTAGAAACAACACTTGTAAGTCCAGCATTACGATATAAAGTAAACTCTGAATTAGCTAACTCTTCTCCATCTTCATTTACTTTATTAATTGCTAATGAAATATTACTAACAATAAACTTAGCTTCTGCTTTATAAGTCTTACTAGTATCTAAAATATAATTACCATCTGCTAAAGCACCAGTTAATTCAACTACGTTGGTATACTCTTTAACAACATCATCTCCAGCAGTATATTCACTAGATACTGTAACACTACCATGAGGACTAATCGTTGGAATAAACACATAAGAATCATTTCTAACTTCATAACCACTACCAGCTACAAATACAGCACCTTCTGTTTGTTCTTCCAACATAACATCCGTTATTTCATAATCTTCATTATTAGTAACTGTAATATTAAATTTAACTTTATCACCAGACTGATAAGAAGTCTGTTTATCAACAATATCTTTCGTAATCGTTGGAGCAAACACTCCAGCTTCTACCATCCATTCACCATAAATAACAACATCTTCTTCTGGCATTTTAAACTCATCTGCATAATACCATCCTAAGAAACGATATCCTTCTGTTTCAGGGAATGCCGCCGTTGTTACTTTATCACCTGGATAATATTCTTTTTCTGCTGGTAACAAACTATCAGCATTAGGTGGAATAACAGCACCTTGAAATTTATAAGTAACTTTATAGCTAATTCTTTCAAACTCTCCAACTAAAGTAACTGGATTGTCTGGCATAGTAAATACAGTTGATTCATCTGTACTTAATGGAGGTAACTCTACATCACTAGTCTTCCATCCTAAGAAACGATAACCATTAATAACATCACCAAGTTTTAAAGAATCAAGTTTAACATCACTACCTACAGGATAATCTTTTGTAAGTGGTGGAACATAGCCATCAGGAGAAACTCCTGAAATAGTATATTTAACTTCTTCTAATTTTTGCTCTTTCTTTGTAAAACTACCAGTCAAAACTACATCTTTTGCTGGCATAATGAAGGATTTACCATCAATAGAAGGACTAGCCCCTTCAATTTTCCAACCACTAAATTCATAACCTTCAATATTAATATCTTGTGCAATACCAACAGATGTACCACTCGTATAACTTGCTACAGGTGGCAACGCTGGTGCATTTTCAGGAACATCACCTGAGTATTGATAAGTAACGTTATAAGTAGTAACACTATCACGACCAATATAAGCATGAACAGTATTAGACGCTACTGATTGATTCCCCTCTCGACCATAAGCAGTATTATAAAAGTCCATACGATTAACTCCACTAGGTAAATTAGGAGTCTGTGTAATAATACCTACCGTAATTTTACAACCCGCTTGTAAGTTCTTAACTTTAAAATTAACCATTCTACTTTCTGCATCATATGTTAATCCAGAAACACCATCAACAACATATCCTGCACAAAAAGATCCATCACTACGTTTAACAGCGCCAATCGTACCATCATCCGTTTGTACAAAGCCTTTAAACGTTAATCCTTCCGGTATTCTATCCTCGATATAAATATAATCACTATAAACTTGAGCAGTAGCACTATCACTAGAAGTAACAGCATTACCATCTTTACCATCATAAATAACATCGATATAATAAGTTAACTCACTATCTTCTTCTACTTTTACATCATTTTCCAAAGGAGCAGCAAA
>CALVSC010000060.1 GCA_944358855.1 uncultured Bacilli bacterium
TGCAGACGATGTAGCAAGAGCTACAGCAAATAATGCAGACGATGTAGCAAGTGCTGCAGCAAATAATGCAGACGATGTAGCAAGAGCTACAGCAAATAATGCAGACGATGTAGCAAGTGCTGCAGCAAATAATGCAGACGATGTAGCAAGAGCTACAGCAAATAATACAGATGATTTAAGTCAAGCTGCCGATGACTTGAGTAAAGCTGAAACAGATTTAAACCGTGGATATACAGAATATAAAGCAGGACGAATGTCAGAAGACGATTTAGGAAGATTAGAGGAACTTCGTGATGCATCAAGAAGCAGATATAATAGTCTAGGAGGAAATAGTGATGATGTAATATCTGCATCAGATAAATTAAATAAAGCAGAAGATGCACTAAATAGTGGATATACAGAATATAAAGCAGGACGATTATCAGAAGCAGATTTGGGAAGACTAGAAGAGACAAGGGATGCTGCTAGACATGCATTAAGAGATACAATTGATAACCCAGTAGCTGATAGTGCATCAAATGTAACAAGCAGATTAGATGATGTAGCGAGCTCAACAGCAAATAGTGTAGATGATGTAGCAAGTTCAGCAGCAAATAGTGCAGATAATCTAAGTCAGGCTGCCGATGACTTGAGTAAAGCTGAAACAGATTTAAACCGTGGATATACAGAATATAAAGCAGGACGAATGTCAGAAGACGATTTAGGAAGATTAGAGGAACTTCGTGATGCATCAAGAAGCAGATATAATAGTCTAGGAGGAAATAGTGATGATGTAATATCTGCATCAGATAAATTAAATAAAGCAGAAGATGCACTAAATAGTGGATATACAGAATATAAAGCAGGACGATTATCAGAAGCAGATTTAGGAAGACTAGAAGAGACAAGGGATGCTGCTAGACATGCGTTAAGAGATACAATCGATAACCAAGTAGCTAATAATGCATCAAATGTAACAAGTAGATTAGATGATGTAGCAAGCGCTGCAGCAAATAGTACAGACGATGTAGCAAGCGCTGCAGCAAATAGTGCAGACGATGTAGCAAGTGCTGCAGCAAATAGTGCAGACGATGTAGCAAGTGCTGCAGCAAATAGTGCCGATGATGTAGCAAGTGCTGCAGCAAATAGTGCCGATGATGTAGCAAGTGCCACAGTAAGCAGTGCAGACGATGTAACAAATTCAGCAGCAAGTAGTGCCGATGATGTAGCAAGCTCAGCAGCAAACGGTGTGGACGATGCTAATTATGCAAATATTTATGATGAACAAGGTAATTTAGTACAACGTTCTCGTGTTGAAATAATTGATGACGTTGCTGATGATGTTGCCGATGCAGAAACAATGAGTGGATGGCAACAAGGAAAACAACAAGTATCTGAAGGATTAAAGATGATGAAAGATGATGTTGTTGGAAGGGTTACAAATAAAGTGGATAATTTCAAAGCTGGAGTTGCAAATACAGTTGATAACATAAAAACAACTGCATCTGATATAGGTGGTACAGCGACAACGGCATTGAAGGGAGCAGGAGAAGGATTAAAAACAATGCCTAGTGCACTTAAAGCTGATGCAATACCAAAAGCAGCTTTAACAGCAGATGCAATCCATCAAGTTCCAACGCAAACAGCCAATGCAGCTATGAGAGTAGAAACTCCACAAGTGTTTGTAAATAAAGATTTCCCAGAAGGTTTAGCAGCTGCAGCAGACCCAGGTGAAGTATCTACACCAACGCCAACAGATACTCCAGTAGCAGAAACACCATCTTCCGGTGGAGGAAGTTCATCAGGAGGATCATCTGGAGGAGGTTATTCCGGTGGAGGAAGTTCATCAGGAGGAGGATATTCTGGTGGAGGATATACACCATCACCTTCAGGAAATACAACTACAACTGTGTCAACACCAGAAATTGCAACTCCTGAAGTTAACACATCAACAGGTGCAGAAGAACCAGTTGTAGAAACACCTACGACAGAACCAGAAACGCCTACAACAGACACACCGGATACAGAAACTCCAGATACTAATCCAGGCATGAGCGGAGATGTGACAACAGGTGAAGAAGTAGTTCCAGAAACACCACCAGCAGATACTTCAGAAGGAGTGGCAGATAATATCACCAATATTATTAATGGTGGAACAACATCAAATCCTTCAGGAGGTACACAAAATGCAACTGGATCATTTGTAGGAGGATTTAATAGTGGTTCACAAAGTACTCCAGTTGGACCAGATGCAACATTAAGTCCAGAAGATGAAATATTAGGTATTACAGAAGAAGACACAAATGGAACCATTGAAGATATTACAGGAACGAAAAATCCAAACAAAGGAAGCGCCCTAGATGTTATTAGTATAGATAAAGATTCAGAAACTCCAAACGTTGACACAAGTGGTGGAGGTTCAGCAATCCCTGCCGTTCTAGGAGTAGGAGTTGCCGGAGCAGCTGGTGTAGCAGGAATTCATTATATTCAGAAAAAGAATAAAACAGATGATGAATATTATGAAGACGAATCTGATGAGACAAATAACGATTCAAGTAGCTCATACTTAAGCAATTATAATGCTCAAAATATAGATACAATAAGTGATGATAATGCCTCAGGAGACGAGCCAACACAAAAATATAGAGCTGGCTCAATGAATGAGTTGTCATTAGATGATGGAGCAGACGTAAATTTTGATGATGGAAATACTATTGTTGCTCCTCAGAGAGAAGAATTAGAATAAGGAGGAGAAATAAATGGAAGAACAAAAAATACCAGAAAGATATTTACCAATCGGAACAGTCGTAATGCTTAAAAAAGGACGTACACCAGTAATGATAACTTCATTCTGCGTATATCCTAAAGAAAACAAAGGTAGTATTTATGATTATGGAGCTTGCCCTTATCCACAGGGTATTCTAAATCCAGATGTTGTACATGCGTTCAATCATGATCGTATTGAAAAAATATTACACATGGGATATGAAACAGATGATTCTAAAAAAATGTCTGAATTATTAAACAAAGGTATTGATGCTTACAAAGAAAAAGTAGCAAAAGAGTCAGCAGAGCAAAGTAAAAAAGCGCAGCCAAAAGCAGACGATAAAAAATAAGCGAAAAAACAGTTAATATCAATTTGTATTAACTGTTTTTTAATAGAATTATAATGACAATAACTAAATAATATAGTATAATGAAGTTGGTGAAAAATATGAATATAAATATAATACAATATATTGTAATAGCAATTATCCTAGTAATTATCCTTTTAGCAATCTTAAAAGCAACAAAAAAAGATGCTAAAGTTGATTTTAACAAATTGGTAGAATTACTTGGAGGAAAAGACAATATTATTAAAACAGAAATAAACCTATCTCGTTTTAAAGTTACATTAAAAGACGTAACAAAAGCGAATAAAGAAGGAATTCAAAAACTGGGAGCCAAAGGAATTGTAGAAATAGATAATCAACTAAAAATAATTCTTGGACCAGAGTCAAAACAATTGAAAAAGTATATTGATGGATTAAAATAATCCATCTTTTTTTATCCAAAAAAAAATTTAAGAAATCTTCTTAAATTCATCGGTATCAATTTCTGCTAATTGATCTAAACTTACATGTAGTACTTTAGAAATATTCCATAGTGTTTGAAATGAAAATGTTTTCTTTCCTTTCTTCGACTCAATCCTTCTAATGAATTCATGAGAAACACCTATCGCTTCAGCAAGTTGTGCTTGTGTCATATGTGCTTTTTTACGATATTTTTTAATATTTCTAGTCACTTGTTCATAAATATTTCCTTCCATTTCATTCATTGTAATCACCATAAAAACATTATGAAACAAACCATAAAAATAGTATGTAAACGGTTAGGTAACATTACAAAATTCGACAAATTTCGCCAAGCAAAAAAGATACACTAAAAAGGGTGATAAAATGTCGATATTTGAATCTCTAATTATGAACTTAATATTTTTATTATTTCCTTTTTTATTTTATGCAATATATATCGGATATAAAAACAATGTAAAAGAAGCAAAAGTAATATTAGATATAACAATATTTTCCTCTATGTTCTTAATATTAAGATATACTCCCAGTAAAAAAACAGTAGCAAGCTTAATATTAATAAATTTTCCTTTACTAATTGCTTTTATGAAAAAACGTACAATAGTCTCCCTCGTTTTAACAACCATAATTATCTACCATTATCATAAAGTATTAGGAATATCTGTAATCTATGAAATATTAGAATATAGTCTTTATTTTGTAATATATTTAATATCTAAAAAGAAAGAAAACACATCGTTACTTTTAAATATTTTTATATCGATTAAATCTTTTTTAACAGCAATCTATCTTTCCACTACAAAAGACCCCTTTAATTTCATTCAACTACTTTTTACTTTACTATTACTGATTGTTACAATGACGAGTATTATTATATTACTAAAAGAAGGAGAAAAAATATTAGAAAGAAACAAAATGTTAAAAGAGTTAGAAAAAGAAAAGAATTTAAAACTTGCATTATTTAAATTAACACATGAAATAAAAAATCCTATTGCGGTATGTAAAGGTTATTTAGAAATGATAGATATAAATAAGAAAAATAAGATAAAAAAATATTTACCAATAATTAAAGACGAAATAAATAGAACTTTACTAATTATTAATGATTTCTCTGATTATGGTAAATTAAAGATAGAAAAAGAAGAAGTAGATTTAATTATATTATTAGAAGATGTGAAAGATAAACTTTCCCCTTTATTATTAGAAAACAATACAAAATTAATAATAAAAGTAAAAGAAGAAGAAATTTATATAGAACTAGATTATGAAAGAATCAAACAAGTGTTAATCAATATGATAAAAAATTCCCTAGAAGCAAAAGATCCTAAAAGAGATCTTATAATAACAATATCAGTAGAAAAACTAAAAAAATACTATAAAATAAAAATAGAAGATACTGGTCAAGGCATTACCAAAGATAACTTAGCTAAAATAACCCAGATATTTTATACGACCAAAGAAAATGGTACCGGATTAGGTGTTGCTTTATCTAAAGAAATCATAGAGGGACATCAAGGCCTATTAAAATATCAGTCCAAAGTAGGTAAGGGGACCAAAGTAACAATTCTATTACCAAGAAAAAACTAAAGCATGAGCTTTAGTAATAATAATTAGTAGTATATATTGGATATGGTGGATAATAAACCGGTGGCATTACAGGATAAGGGGGACGATTAATTTGATTATTATTTGCAATACCATATCCTAATGCAGTACCAGCGAGACCTCCTACTAAAAAGGGAGCTAAGAAAAATCTTTCTTCTCCTACTTCTTCTGGAGGTAAAGTATAAGTACTTCCATCACGAATTGTAGTAATTGGTACTTGATATGAATTTGTATACATCATATTAACACTCCTTTATGATAATGTATGAAAAGAAAAAAAGATTGGTGATTATATGCTATAATAAAAATGTCATTGCAAGGGTATGAAAAACTTGCTATAATACCAAAGGAAAGAAGGGCATAATATGGAAAGATTACAAAAAGTAATAGCGGAAAGTGGTATTACTTCAAGAAGAAAAGCAGAAGAATTAATTACTGCAGGAAAAGTAAAAGTAAATGGAGAAATTGTAACAGAATTAGGTACCAAAGTAACAAATAAAGATAGAATAGAAGTAAATGGTGTAGTAATAGAAAAAGAAGCAAAGGAATATTACTTATTGAATAAACCAAGAGGCGTTGTTACGACAACAAATGACGAACATCACAGAAAAACAGTCGTTGACTTAATACCAACGAAAGCCAGAATCTATCCAGTAGGAAGATTAGACTATGATACAACAGGCGTTCTACTTTTAACAAACGATGGAGACTTTGCTAATATTTTAATGCATCCAAATGATAAAGTAGATAAAGTATATATGGCTAAATTAAATGGAATTATTCATGGAGAAGAAATTAACAAACTAAAATCAGGTGTAGAAGTGGATGGTATCACGCTAGCAGCAACTCGTGTAAAACTAAAGAAAGTAAATGAAAAAACAAATACCTGTATGGTTCAAATTACTATTCATGAAGGAAAAAATCACCAAGTAAAGAAAATGTTTGAAAGTGTAGGCTTTCAAGTAGAAAAACTAAAAAGAGAAAAAGTTGCCTTCTTTGATTTAAAAAACTTACAATCAGGAGAATATCGTAGACTAACTTCTAAAGAAGTATCAAAAGTATTTGCCTTAGAACAAAAATAAAATTCCCAGCAGGGAATTTTTTATTTATCAAAATATAAAATTAGAAACCAAATAAGAAGTATAATAAGACAGAAGAAAAATATAAAAACGCCTAGTCCACTAAAAGTATTATGATTTGATTTCCTCAGTTTTTCTAGATAAGTAGTAGGATTTTTTCTTTTTATAAACTTTAGCTTAATGTGATATAAAACAAGACAAAGAGGGTTATAGGCAACTACCGAAATCGCCCTAGTGAATATAAACCCTATGAAAATGAAATAAATAATACCAAAGAAATCAACAATAAGATACCAAAGATAAATTTCTAAGATTTGTATGAGAAATCCTATAAGTAAAAAGCCCTTAACAAATAGATAAAAAGGTCCCAACCAAAACACTTGCTTATAATTGTTGTTTCTAACAATGTTATCATAATCTTTTCCTAAAAAAATCTCCAAATCACTAGCTAAATTATTAGCCTGTCCATAAATTTGTTTTCCATCATCCAAATAACCACAATGAGTACAAAAGATATGTTGACTATCTCTAGTCATTAATTTACCACATCTTGGACATTTCATACTAACTATCACCTCTATCATGATTATAACAAAGAAAAAATAATAACAAAATAAAAAAGCCCTTTAAGG
>CALVSC010000061.1 GCA_944358855.1 uncultured Bacilli bacterium
TAATAAATAATAATCCTTTACTTCACCATCATCATATAATTTTTTAACCTTTAAAACTTCATCTTTTAACGTTGATTTTAAATTTGAAAACGAAACGATTCTTTTACATTGACATATTATTTTTTTATCATAATTTCTTAAATCTATTCCATTATCTCTTCCAGGAGCAAAAGATTTTAAAGATATATTATACTTAAATTTCATTACATCCTTGCAAAACTCTTCAAATTCTAATGGATTTAAAATATTATAATCAAATTTCTTGCACATAATAGACCTCCACTTTCTTTAATTATATCACTAAAAAACCACTTTATTTAAAAGTGGTTTTAGATATAATTAAAATATCTCAAATATGCCTTAAATCGCTCTGTAAACCAACTTCGCTCAAGGGCTGTTTGCCACCACCGGAGTTTATGTGATTAGATATTAATATAGCGTTAGGGTCTCCATTAAAGGCCTCATTTGCTCTTTTTAGTCTTTCGGCTCTAGTTATATCTTCATCTGTTGTTTTAATGGATACAACTGGTATTCCTAGCTCTTGCAGGCGTTTTGTCATATAGTTTGCTGCTTTTAATGTAAAATCTTTTTCTCTTAAATCTCCACTAATGGCTCCAGGGTCAGTTCCGCCATGACCACTGTCGACAACTACACCAGTTATTTTCTTCTCGTTCATCTTTTCACCTCTATTCTACCATATGTTTTTTTTAGTTTTTTGCCACAAAAAAAGTGGATATATCCACTATTTTTCTAGAGTATATAAAGAAGCGTAGTTTTCACATTGAAGTTGTGTTTCTCCCATTAGTTTGCATTTTTCTACTGTTGTATTGTCTTCTTTTAATGTTATGTTTCCAATTTCACTTACTTCATAAGTACCTTTTATTGTGTTGTCTTCCATTTCTAGTGTAAATTCTTTTTCTTTTGTAAATGTTAAATGATAATCTTCTTTTCCTCCTCTTGTTGTATTTTCATCAATCATTACAACTGATTGGTTCTTTGGTTCAGCTACCCAAGTACCTATTATATTCTTTTCATATTTGTTTGCACATCCTGTTAATATCAATGCTGGAATTATAACTAGTAGTATTTTTTTCATATTCTTCTCCTTTTAACTTTTCTCTTTGTTTTTATATAATATATTTATATCTACTGCTGCTTCTATACCATCTATTCTACCATCTTGACATAATTGCCACATGACATAATGAGAATCATAATCTGTTTGTTGTGTATAGTGTGCCAACCACACATCATAACTATGATATTTCCAGATGCTATTTAAGTAGTTCTTACTTCCATAAAGCATTCCATCATATCCTTTACTTTCTACTTTATCTAGGAAACTTTCTGCTACTTCATTAAGACCAAATAAAGATAATTCCATTTCATTAAAATTATTATAACATTCCCAGTCAAAGGCAATCGGTAAAGATAGGTCATAGTCTTTTATTTGATCTAGGACCCAGGTTGCTTGATTTTCTGCTTCCTCTTTACTATCAGCGTAGGAATAAAAATATACTCCAACTTGTAAATTGTTCTTTAAAGCGTTTTCTATATTTTGTTTAAAATATGGATCTAGTACATATTCTCCTTGTATTCCTTTTTGAGATCCTACTCTTATCATTACAAATTTAGCCCCTGCATCTTTTACTTTTTTAAAGTTGATATCTCCTTGCCATTTTGACACATCAATTCCAATTTCAGTATCTTCTTCTTTGTAAGTTGCGACTACTTCCTCAAATTTAGTTCCTGTTGGCTCTTCTATTGTTTCATCTGGTGTTTCTTCTTTTGGTTGTTCTTCTTTTACTACTGGTTGTGGTTCGTAGACATATAAATTAAACTCAACTTTTTCTTCATTTTTACTACTATCTTTCGCAATGTAGGTTAAAGGATAGGTACCAGGTGTGTTTAAATCATAATTCCCTTCTATTTTACAAGTAGGATTACTATCATAGTTATCTGCACAAAGTATTTCTTTTTCTAAATTAATTTCACTCCCTACTTGAACACTATAACTTGATGATAACCAAATTAATGGTTCTTCTTCATCTACTACCTCTATTTCAATTCTACCTAATCGCTTTTTATCTTCTTTATTTCTATATATAAAGCTTATTTCTTGTTTTCCTAATTCATTTGTATTAATTTTTGGATTTGTTTCTAGTTTTCCATCTATTTCAGAGATTAAATCCCTTACTTTGGTTTTACTATATACTTCTACTTTTAAATTTTCAATTGTTTTATAACCTGATGTATCTAATTTAGGTGGAGCTGTAAGAACAATTATTATTATGCCTACTACAATAAATATGATTCCTAATGCAATTAATAAAATTATTTTTTTATTTTCTTTCATATTTATTCCCCTCCTATTTCTTATTTTTATTATACATTATTTCTTTCTAAAATAAAATATCCACAATTCTTGTGGATATTATTTTTTGCTTTTTATTTCTTCTACAGAATCTATTAGTCTTTCATAAGTACTAGCTCCCGGTATCGTTAACTTAATGATAGAATCTTTTACAATAAAAGTGTTAGGGTATGAAATAATTTCAAATCTTGAGAAAAATTCACCTGTTTCATCTAACAATACTGGAAATTTTAAATTGCGTTTTTTAATTATTTTTTTTATTTGATTAGTACTTTTATGTTCTAATTTTGGAGATAATACTGTTAATAAGATAACATCTTCTTTGTTCTTTTTGTAGTGATTATATAATTTATTTAGTTCTTCTAACTCTCCTTTGCAAGCTTTACAGTCCGTTGCCCAGAAGTGAAGAATTACAACTTTATCTTTATAATCTTTCCATTCATGGGTTTTATTATATTGATCTTTTAATGTAAATTTTGTTACTTTATAGCTTTTCTTTGTTGTGGTAACATTATCTGTTACTTTACAACTAGCTAAACCTGTTTCTTCATCTATACCACAGTGTTCTTCTGTATTTGAAGAGATACTAAAATTAATATTTGTAATTAAAATATATAACCCTACTAATATTAGTAATACGCCTCCTATTTTTACTATTTTGTTTAGTATATTTTGCTTTTTCTTTAAAAAGTTTAATACTTCGCCAGTAAATAGACCCAATAATAAAAATGGAGTAATAAATCCTATCGCATAGATTAATACTAATAAATTACCAAGCAACATACTCCCTGCACTACTAGCCATAATTAATACAGATGATAGTGCTGGACCGACACATGGTGTCCATGCAAAACTAAATAGGAAGCCTAATAAAAATGCTACTATAGGATTCATTTTGTTCGGATTTAATTTTAAATTTAACTTCTTTTCTTTTTGTAGGAATTTTAATTTTATAACATTTAGTTGAAATAATCCTAGTATGATAATAATTGCTCCACCAATAATCGCAATGGTTGATTTATATTCTTTAAAGAAACTACCTAAAGCAGTAAAGGATATTCCTAGAATAAAAAATGACATTGATATTCCTAATACAAAGAATAATGTATATAAAAATACTTTTTTCCTTTTATAAACGATTGTTCCATCTTCTTTTTTCTCTTTGGCATTTCCAGCAAGATAGCCCATATATAATGGTAATAGTGGAATTACGCAAGGTGAAAAAAAAGAAATAAAGCCTTCTAATACAACAGCAATTGCCTGAATAATAAAACTCATTTTAACCTCCTATAAAACCCTATTATATTTTAGCAAAGTTTATTACTAGAGACAACTGTTTTATGTCCTTATTTCTTTTAAAACATATTTTTCTTTTTTAATAATAGTGCTACTACTAATGATACAATTACAGCAGATAATACTACTATAACAAAAGCATTACTAATATCTGCAATTGGTCCTAATGAAACGTTCATTCCTAAGAAGGAAGATATCATTGTTGGTATTGATAAAACGATGGTAGCAGCTGCTAAAAACTTCATTGCAATATTTAAGTTATTAGAAATGATAGTAGCATAAGTATCTGTGATTGATGATAGAATGTCTCTATAGATTCCCGCCATTTCGATTGCTTGTTTATTTTCTATAATTGCATCTTCTATTAAATCTAAATCACCCTCATAAAGTGGTAATATAATACCTTTTGCCAACTTTTCAAGAACTGCATCATTTGCTTTTAATGATGTCATAAAATATACTAATGTTTTTTCTGTTTCTAATAGTTCTATTAAGTCTTTGTTTTCAGTTGATTTTTTTAAGGTTTTTTCTTTTTGCTCTATCGCATTATTTACTTCTTTTAAGGCTTTTAAATAACTAGATGCACTTTTTAATAATATTTGTATTAAAAATCTTATTTTTTTGGCAGTACGAAAATCTTTTACTTTATTTCGTTTAAAATCATTTAATAGTTCTGTCTTTTTAACAGTTACTGTAATGATGTAATTATTATTTGTAATAATAATTCCTAGGGGATATGTTTTATATTTATCCTCTTCAACATAAGGAATGTCTATAACGATTAGAGTTGCATTATCTTCTTGTTCTACTCTTGGTAATTCTTCTGTATCTAGTAGTTTCATAATTAGTTCTTTTTCTACGCCAGTACGATTTACTACTTTATCAATTTCATCTTGTGTTGGTACAATTAAGTCTATCCAACAGTCAGCAGTCATTTTTTTTACTTTTTTTAATTTCTTTTCTACTGCGCTAGTCTTATATATTTTTAACATAATACCACTCCCTTCTTTTTGCTTGCTATATTATAGCACATTTTTTTACTTTTTTAAATATTTTCCAAAAAAAAGAAGCATTAATTGCTTCCTCCTAATTTTACATTTACAGTATTTTCTTTTCCATCTCTGATGTAAGTAATTTTAATTGTATCCCCAGCTTGATGTTGGTATAGTTCATATCTTAAGAAGGCAGAGTCTTTTACTTCTTTTCCATCTATTTTAGTAATAACGTCTCCAGTTGTTAATCCTGCATCATATGCTCCTGATCCTTTTTCTGCTTGAACTACAACGACTCCTTCTGTAATGTTTCTATCTACGTTGATTTGATTTCTATATAAACCAGTTCTATCGCTTGCATTTACCATAGAAACGCCAAGTACTGGCCAGTCAATCTCTTTTCCTTGCTCTAATGATTCAATGTGGTTCATCGCATATTCAATTGGTATTGCAAAGCCCATTCCTTCAATTTCATCGTCTACTAACTTTAATGAACAAATACCAATTACTTCTCCATTAGCATTTAGAAGTGGTCCACCACTATTTCCTGGATTAATAGATGCATCAAATTGTAATACTCTCATTACCCAGTCACTACTTGAAGAGTTTGATACACTTACAGAAACCATTCTGTCTTTTCCTGAAAGAATTCCTGAGGTAACTGTTCCTTGGTATTCTTCTCCCATTGGAGTTCCTACTGTAAAGATAGTATCTCCTAATTTCATATCTTCACTACTTCCAATATTTGCTACTAATGTAACATTTTCTTTGGCTACTCTTAAAACTGCTAAATCAAGATATTCATCTCCACCCATGACTTGAGCTTCTGCTTCTTTATCATTTGACATTGTTACTGTTACTTTATTAGCATCTCCTACTACGTGTTGATTTGTTAAAATGTAAGCATAATTTCCTTCTGTCTTATATACAAATCCTGATCCAGTTGATACTAGTGTATCGTTTTCGTAAGAAGATACCATTACTACAGCATCATATATTTTGTCTACTGCAGCAGCTAAAGAATTTTTCTCATATACTTGTGTATCGTTTCTTGTTACAACTGTATTTCCTGCTCCTAATACTTCACTTACAAGTGGTGTCCATTTAAGTAGAGCAAACATAATAATACCACCAATAACAAAAGAAAATACAACTAAGAATATGATTTTAGCATTTTCTTTTTTTTTCACTATTCATCTACACTCCTTTCAATTCCTGCTAAGTCTTTCCAGTTCTTAGGGAATCCCATTCTATTTAATACTTTGTCTATTTTTATTGATGTCAAATTATAGTCTAGTGTTCCAACAACATTTTCTAACTCATTTATCATATTTTTAAAATCTTCTGTTGTTAACATTTGACGCATAATAATTAACAATGCAAATAAATCAGATTTACCATATATATATTCACCATTTTCTTTTGGTATATCTAACATTTGGTGATATATTGTGTCATCGATTTCTTTTTGTGTTCTGTTTTCATATAAAATGTCTTCGTGTGCACATAGGTTTCTATAATTGGCAAGTATTGGTAAGTATACTAATAGGTCATCGACATCGACATTATATATTTTGCTAATTTCTTGTTGGTCTTCTGGCTTTAAGATAGAAAACATTTCACTAACGATACCAAATGATAATACTTTTACTAATATCCATAGTGGTATATATCCATAGTTTGATACATAGTGCAAGGTTGCAGAATGTTGTGAACCGTTTACACGTATTTGTCTTTTCATCTTTTTCAATAAGTCATTTACTTGACGTTGTCTAGCTGGATCATGTGTAAAGTTCTTAGCTCTTAAGTAATCTCTTTCACGATATCCATATTTCTTAGATAATTGATATGAAGTAATAGATTTTAAGTTGTTTTCAATTACTAATAAATACTTAAATATGACATTACGAAAAGAACGATCAAATAAGAATAAACTATAAAGTTCTTCAAATGTTGTACCTTGAATAAACTTTTTTTCTGTATCATTCTTATAAAAGAGATGACGGTATCCATTTAAAAAGAAATAATTTTCTCTTAAAAGGATTTGTTTTGCATATCTTTCATCTGGTATTATCATCCCTTTATGTTTGAATATTT
>CALVSC010000062.1 GCA_944358855.1 uncultured Bacilli bacterium
TACACTTATACTGTTCATTTGCCATGTTGGTGAAGTGGTTTAACACGCCGCCCTCTCAAGGCGGTATACACGGGTTCGAACCCCGTACATGGTACCATTTTGATATTAAGACAGTCTTTGGGACTGTTTTTTTATGATTAAAAGGCGATATACATGGTATCATTTTGATATTAAGACAGTCCTTGGAACTGTTTTTTTATAATTAAAAGGTGGTATACATGGTACCAACTTGATATTAAGACAGTCTTTGGTACTGTCTTTTTCTTGACTTTCCTTTTGTTTCATATTATATTTACTATAGTTAGAATAGAGGGTGTGTGTGTATGATTAAAATATATAAACATAATTTGGATGATCCTAATATTCATGTTTTAAAAAAAATAGAAGATGATTGTTGGATTAGACTTGTTCATCCAACAGATGAAGAAATAGAAAAAGTTGCGAAAGGGGTTGGAATTCCTAAATCTATTATTTCTCAAGTTTTAGTAGAAAAAGAATTACCAAGAGTTAAACAAATACCAGGAGCAACATTAATTGTTATGGATGTACCCTTTATGAAAGATAAGAGTATTAAAAATAAATATAATACTTGTCCTCTAGGTATTATTGTATGTGATAATTTACATGTGGTTACTGTATCGTTAAGAGAACATGCTTTTATGGATGATTTTGCAACGGGTAAAATAGAAACTTTTTATACTTATAAAAAGACTAGATTTTTAATTCAATTATTTTTAAAATCATCTGAAGTATATTTATCTACACTAGGACTTATGGATGAAGATATACAAAAGATGGAAAAGAATACTTATTATTCTACTAATAATCGTATTTTAATTAACTTTTTAAATATGCAAAAGACTTTAGTATACTTTTTAACATCTTTACAAGCAAATGGATATGTTTTAGAAAGATTGCGTACAGAGGATATATTACCAATGTTTGAGGAAGATAAATCCTTATTAAGCGATGCTGTTATTGAAAATAAACAATGTATTGAAACGTCTATTGTTTATCGAGATATTTTAGATTCTACAATGGATACTTATGGAACTATTATTTCTAATAATTTAAACGTTATTATGAAGTTTTTAGCAGGTATTACAATTGTATTTTCTATTCCAACGATGATTTCGTCTTTTTTAGGTATGAATGTACCATTAGGTATTATTGGAGATAGTGAATTCTCATTTTTAGTTATTTGTATTATTTCATTTTTAGTATCTTTTTTAATTGCTTGTTGGTTAAAGAAAAGAAATATGTTATAATGGACTAGACTAAATTTATATTGGAGGATTTATGCAAGAATTTATCATTGAAATTATGAATCAATTTGGGTATTTTGGAATATTCTTTTTAATATTTATTGAAAATGTATTTCCACCAATACCTTCAGAAGTAGTTTTGTTATTTGGTGGTTTTATGACTACTTATACAGAACTTAATATTTTACTTATGATTGTATTTTCTACGTTAGGATCTGTTGTTGGAGCTATTGTATTATATTATGTAGGTAAAATATTAAACAAAGAAAGACTTAAAAGAATTGTATCTGGTAAAGTTGGGAAAATATTAAGATTAAAGACTAGTGATATAGATAAAGCAGATCATTGGTTTGATACAAAAGGTAATAAAACAGTGTTTTTCTGTAGATTTATTCCTGTTGTTAGAAGTTTAATATCTATTCCTGCAGGTATGAGTGAAATGGCGATGGGTAAATTTTTATTATATACTACAGCTGGTTCTGCTATATGGAATAGTGTATTATTAATAGTAGGTAATAAAGTAGGAGAGAACTGGGAAAGTATATTAGGTATTATGGATCAATATTCACATATTGTTTTAATACTACTTGTTATTTTGTTTGTTGCCTTTTTAGTATACTTTTTTGGATTTCGTAATAAGTCTAAAGAAAAGAATGATACAACTAAAAAGATAAGTCGTAGTAACAAAAAAACAAAAAATTGAGAAGATGAAAAGAAGAATTAAGATGTCTTAATTCTTTTTTTGTGTAATTTATGTGAAATGAGATATATTGTATTGACACCCTGTCAGTTTTTCTATATAATGGTTTATTGTATGACAGGTTGTCATATACTAAAAATAGGGGTGATGTTATGCCTAGTAAAACATTTTTAAATTTATCTAGTGAGAAACAAAAAACATTGATTGATGCTGCGTTATATGAGTTTTATAAAGTACCTTATACGGAAGCGTCTATTAATCAAATTATATTAAATGCTCATATATCTAGAGGGAGTTTTTATACTTATTTTATAGATAAAAATGATTTGTTTGGATATTTATTAGAGTTACAAAAACAAAAAGTTTTTTCTCTTACGAAAGAGGTTTTTTTATCTTGTGATGGAGATATTAGAGAATCGTTTTTAAAACTTTATGATATCTTTACAGAGGAAATAAAGACAAATGATATGGCATTGTTTTTAAAAAACATCTTTTTATATTTTAATATTTGTAAAGAAAAGTTTACTAGACCTGGACATGCTTTTTATTTATATGTTAAGCCAGTTATTCAGTCTAGTCAGTTAAAGAATGGTGATTTAGAGTTTGTTTTTCACTTATTTATGCATAATTTATTAATAGGGATTACTGAGGCTGTTAAACATCAATATGATGATACTATACGTAGTCAGTATAGACAAAAGGTTGATATATTATGTTATGGAATTTATAAGGAGGAGAATGTATGTTAAAGGTTTTTAAGTATTTAAAGAGTTCTATTTTTTCTGTTTTAGCAGTTATTTTATTACTTTTTTGTCAAGCATATTTAGATTTAACATTACCTGATTATACTTCTAAAATAGTTAATGTTGGAGTACAACAAGGTGGTATTGAAAATGCGGCAATTGAAGATATTGGAGAAAATACTTTAGATACTCTTACGCTTTTTATGGATAATAAAGATCGTAAGTATATTTTAAATCAATATGAAAAAACTGATACTTATAAGGGTGAAGATATTTATTCTTTAAAAGAAGATAGTAATATTGATAAAGTTAGTTCTATTATGGCTCGTCCTATGATGATTTTATCTTATGCAGAACAAGATAATAAATCTGATGATACTAGTGTTTCTTTTGATTTACCTGAAGGGGTTACGATGGAACAAGCACTTAGTATGATGAGTGATGAAGAACGAGAAGTAATGTTAGATAATATCGATAAGAAGATTAAAGATATTCCAGATTCTATTATTGATCAAGCAGCTGTTAGTTTCGTAAAAAGTGAATATCAAAGAATAGGTGTAGATACTGATCATATTCAAACAATGTATATTGTTAAAGTTGGTATTATTATGTTAGGTATTGCACTTGGAGCAATGGTTGTTGGACTACTTATTGTATTTATTGGATCTCGTATGGCTGCGAAACTTGCAAAGACCCTACGTCATAAAGTATTTACAAAAGTTGTTGGATTTTCTAAGAATGAGATTAAGACTTTTGGACAATCATCATTAATTACTAGAACAACGAATGATGTTCAACAAGTACAAATGGTTGTTGTATTCTTATTAAGGGTTGTTTTTTATGCACCAATTATAGGTATTGGTGGTGTTATTAAAGCAATGAATACAAATGCAGATATGACATATATTATTGGAGTTGCAGTTGTTGCGATTCTTATGGTAGTTATTTCATTATTTGCCATTGCTATGCCTAAATTTAATAGAGTACAAAAGTTAATTGATAAATTAAACTTAGTTACTCGTGAAATATTATCAGGGTTACCTGTTATTAGGGCTTTTTCTAATGAACGTCATGAAGAAGAAAGATTTGAAGAAGCAAATAAACGTTTAACAAAAGTTAATTTATTTATTAATAGAGCAATGAGTTTTATGATGCCTATCATGATGCTTGTTATGAACTTTGTATGTTTAATTATCGTATATCAAGGAGCTATTGGTGTTGATAATGGAGCAATGCAAGTTGGAGATATTATGGCTTATATTCAATATACTATGCAGATTATAATGGCTTTCTTAATGATTTCTATGATGTCTATTATGTTACCTCGTGCCAATGTTTCTGCTAAACGTATTATGGAAGTAATTGAGACTCCTGATACTATTTATAATAGCGATCATTTAGTTTCTTTTGATCCTAAGATGCGTGGTAGAGTAGAATTTAAGAATGTAAGTTTCCGTTATCCAGATGCGGATTATGATGTAATTACGGATATTGATTTAGTTGCTAATCCAGGAGAGACAACAGCATTTATTGGGTCTACTGGTAGTGGTAAATCTACATTAATCAATTTAATTCCAAGATTTTATGATGTTACAGATGGAGAGTTGTTAGTAGATGGTGTTAATATTAAAGATGTAGATTTGAAAGAGTTACGTGATAAGATTGGATTTGTTCCACAAAAAGGTGTCTTATTTACTGGAACCATTAAAGATAATATTAAATATGGTAATCCTAATATTAGTGATGAAGATGTTAAAAAAGCATTAGATATTGCTCAAGCTACTGAGTTTGTTTCTAAACTTAAAGGTGGCGTTGATTATGATATTAGTCAAGGTGGTACTAATGTATCTGGTGGACAAAAACAACGTTTATCTATTGCAAGAGCAATTGCTAAAAACCCAGATATTTATGTCTTTGATGATAGTTTTTCAGCACTAGATTTTAAAACTGATGCTAAACTACGTGGTGAACTTGCTAAAATAACAAAAGATAAAACAGTATTAATTGTTGCTCAAAGAATTTCTACTATTATGAATGCTGATAAGATTGTTGTTTTAGATGAAGGAAGAGTTGTTGGTATTGGTAAACATAAAGAATTAATGGAAAATTGTTCTGTTTATAAAGAAATTGCGTTATCACAATTAAGTAAGGAGGAGTTGGAAAATGCCTAAAATTGGTCATGGTGGTCCAGGTGGAAATAGTGCACCTGAAAAAGCAAAAGATTTTGGAAAAACATTAAAAAAACTTTTATCTTACTTAAAAGACTATAAGCTTGCGATGTTTTTCGTTGTAGTTTGTGCTATAGGATCTACGGTTTTAACGATTATTGGTCCTAAGATATTAGGAGAAGTTACAACAGAGATTTTTAATGGATTAATGAGAAAGATTTCTAATACTGGTGGAATTGATTTTGATGTTATTAATCATACAGTTTTAATATTAGTTATTTTATATATTATTAGTAGTTTATTTTCTGGTATTCAAGGTGTTATTATGGCGGGTGTATCGAATGATATTTCTTACCGTTTACGTAATGCTTTAAGTAAAAAGATTAATAAATTACCTATGAAGTTTTTTGATACTAAAACACATGGTGAAGTATTATCTATTGTTACTAATGATATTGATACTTTATCACAAGCTTTAAATCAGTCTATTACGACTATTATTACAAGTATCGCAACGATTATTGGTATCTTTATTATGATGATATCTATTAATATCCCTATGACGGTTGCGGCTGTATTAATTATTCCATTTTGTATGTTAGTACTTAGAATTGTTGTTAAACGCAGTCAAAAATACTTTAGTATGCAACAAGATTATTTAGGACATATTAATGGTCATGTTGAAGAAATATATGGTGGTCATGATATTGTTAAAGCGTTTAATGGAGAAGAAAAAGCTATTGTAAAATTTGATGAGATTAATCAAACTTTATATCGTAGTGCATGGAAGAGTCAATTCTTATCTACTGCTATGCATCCTATTATGCAGTTTATTGGTAATTTGGGTTATGTTGTGATATCTATTTTAGGTGGATATATGGTTATTTTAAAACGTATTGAAGTTGGAGATATATTATCATTTACACAATACGTTCGTAACTTTACACAACAAATTAATCAGTTATCACAAGTAATGAATACAGTTCAGTCTGCTGTTGCAGCAAGTGAGAGGGTGTTTGATTTCTTAGAGTTAGAAGAAGAAGTACAAGAGGTTCCTAATGCATTATCTATTGAAGGATTAAAAGGTAATATTACATTTGATCATGTAAAGTTTGGATATAATGAAAATAAGATTATTATTCATGATTTTAATTGTAAAGTTAAAGATGGTCAAAAGATTGCGATTGTTGGACCTACTGGTGCTGGTAAAACTACAATTGTTAAATTGCTAATGCGTTTTTATGATTTAAATAGTGGTCGTATATTAATTGATGGTAAAGATATGACTAAGTTTAATCGTAATGAAATACGTCGTATGTTTGGAATGGTTTTACAAGATACTTGGTTATTTAATGGTACGATTAAAGATAATATTAAGTATGGTAAGTTAGATGCTAGTGATAGTGAAGTTAAAGTTGCTTGTCATACTGCTAGTGTTGATCATTTTATTAAGACTTTGCCAGATGGATATAATATGGTATTAAATGAAGAGGCTGATAATATTAGTGGTGGTCAAAAACAATTACTTACAATTGCTAGAGTTATTCTTGCTAACCCTAAAATATTAATTTTGGATGAAGCTACTAGTAGTGTTGATACACGAACAGAAGAGTTAATTCAAAAAGCAATGGATAAGTTGATGGAAGGTAGAACTAGTTTTATTATTGCGCATCGTTTAAGTACAATTAAAAATGCTGATTTAATATTAGTTATGAATGATGGAGATATTGTAGAACAAGGTACACATGATGAATTACTTAAGAAAAATGGTTTTTATGCCAA
>CALVSC010000063.1 GCA_944358855.1 uncultured Bacilli bacterium
CTTGATTTTATTGATGTATCAAAATAATACATTACAAATACTACTCCAAATGATAATACTAATCCAATTACTAAATAAATTACATTGTCTTTTAAATAATTAACATTATATGGTGCTTTTGCTAATTCTGCTTTATCGATAATTTCTACATTTTCTAGATTATAAATATCTTTAATTTCTTTCGCAAAAACTTCTGCTACTTCGTTTGTAATCTTTTTTGCTTGTTTAGCATTAGGATCATCTACTGTAATCTTAATAATTTCTGTTTCTTCTACTGAAGATGTTGTAATTGAATTAGCTAATTCATCTACTGACATTTTTAAGTCTAGATTTTTAATTACTTGATTTAGTACTTTTCTACTTTTAATTATTTGACTATAAGTACCAATTAAGTTTTGATTTAGTTGAGATTCTGTTTGACTATAACCAGATTTACTTTCTCCTACTAATACTATAGTTGTATTACTTTGATATAATGGTGTTCTTGTTAGTAGTGTAAATACATTACCAAAAATAATAATAATTACTACTGCTAGAAGAATCCAAAGTATCTTAGTTTTGAAATAACTATACACTTCACTTAAATTAATTTCTTCCATAATACCCTCCCCTAAACGTGTATAAATCGGGGTTATTATACTACTTTTGTCGAAATTAGTCAATTATTATCGAACAAAAAAACTGTACTTTTTTGTACAGTTATATTTTTTTGCCAGCAATAATTAAATATGAGTTTGCAGGATTATAATAACATGTTTGTAATATTATAATATCTTCTCCATTAATATCTACTCCTGTATCATATAATGATTCATTTTTTATCCATTCTAAATGACGTTTATATTCTTCTTCTGTTAAGTTTATGTTTACATGAGATACGTTACTTGTTGCGATATATACAGAAAATATTTTATAGTGATACTTTCTTGTTTCTGTTTGTAAATATATATCTTGATGAGTCGTATAATAATCATAATTTATATATTGTTCTAATCCATGAAAGATTGTATCAATATTAGGAGAGTTATGTCCATATATAATTATTTTTCTATCATCTGGTGTATTTCTAAAATCTAAAAATATACTTCCTAGATAACTTTCACTTTTATCTGGTAAGTGATTTAGATAAAAACTATTATCTGTTCCTTTCGGTATTGGTGTTTTTATATCTGTATTTGGCATTTCTAATTCTGCTACTATATCCGTATTATTATATTGTGTTTGATAACTATTTACTATATTAGTATCACCAGTATCTATTACTTCTTCTTTTATTTCTTCTGCTTTTATTTTATCTTCAGTTTTGGCTATTTCTTTTATATTTTGTTTTTCAACATCTTGAGGTATTAATAATAATCCCATACATATAATACATATTCCAGAAAGAGTTATTATTGTAATTTTTTTCTTCAAAATAATCTCCCCTTTCCTTAATCATTATATTTTATTATATTTTTTCTTAATTTTTTGTCAATATAAAAAAAGAAACTGAGTTTTTGTTCAGTTCCTTATTTTCTTTTTGGTATTTCTTTTTCTATTGTTTCATATCCCCAATCTATTTTATAGTTTGGTATTAATTGGGTTTTAAATGGGTGAACTCTTGGTGATATTACAATACCTTCAAATATTTTCATTGTTTTTAATTCTTCTGGAGTAATTAGTGGTACTCCTTTTGATGCTTCACCACATAGTCTAGATATTTCTACTAAAGAGTGTCCATCGTTTGATAATAGGTATAAAATGTTGGCAAAGCATAGTTTTAACATTTCAGCATCTTTTCCATATGCTGCTTTTAATTGGGCATAGTTTTGAATAATTGCTGTTATTTGAGTATTTAATCCTCGTGCATGATTTAGTAATGATACAAAGTTGTTTAGTTTTAACATATTACCAAACTCGTCTAATAACATATTTAATGGAGTTTTGTTTTGATAGATATCTTTGCTATGTAATAGTTGTGTTACATATAGTGGTGTTAATCTTTTTGATACAGGTGAAGATTCTTTAATAATAAATATAGCGTGTTTTTTTGACAATAAGTCTTGATATGTTATATCTGTTTTTGATAATAAATCAGATAAGTTTTCTCTAGATACGTATGGTTTTATCTTTTGTTGGAATACAGCTAAAATGCTTCCTTTTGTTTCTGGTGGAGCTTTTAGTGTTGTTGCAAGGTTAAGATAGATTGTTGAGTTGGTATCTACATTATCTAAAAATTCTGGTTTCTGATTTATTTCGTTAGATAATTTTACTAGTTCTTTTATATTTATTTGGTCTTCTTTATAGTTTTCAAACATGTATAAGATTAAACCAGTAAAGTAGTCCGTTGTTGCATTTATCCAGAATGGATCTGATGTTTCTCCTTCATCACTTAATAAGTAATATCCCATTTCTTCTATAAGCTCTTGTGCTTTGTCTTTATTTCCTTCTTGATATACTTGGTAAGCAAGCATAAAAGGATTCCAGTTATTGCCTAGTGTTGTATTGTCAAAATCTAATACTTGTATTGTATATCCTTCTTTTTCTAATTGGTTGGCAGTTAATTGATACATTTCTCCTTTAGGGTCTATTACTAAAAGAGAATTATTAGATTTCATAGCTAAATTAATTGTCGGTAAAATTGTTACTTGTGTTTTACCTGATCCACTTGCTCCAATTAATAATGTATGATTTCTATACTTATCAACATATACGTTATCTTTATCATACATTAAAGGTGTTCCTGCTATTTCTCCTCCTTCCTTTATATTAATAGGTACTAATCTTTCTTCAAGTTCTTCCTTTGTTGCCCATCTTGCATATTGCATATTATCTCTCCTTTCACTTATAGTAAATCATATATTTGATGTTATATTTAAACAATAACGACTTTTATGATATAATGTAGGTGGTGATACTATGTATTCTAATGATTTAGTGTGTGATATTTTAGATTATATCGATCAAAATATTAATCAAAAAATTTCTATTGTAGAATTAAGTAACCGTTTTTATTTTCATAAAGATTATATTATGAGGTTATTTAAAAAAGAAATACATTGTACTATTACACAATATATTAACGAGTTAAGAGTTTATCAATCTTTATATGATTTACAGACTAGTAAAGAGTCTATTTTATATGTTGGTCTTAATCATGGTTTTACTTCTTTAGAGTATTATTCCGAGGTATTTCATAAAGTAATGGGTATTAGTCCTATTATTTATCGTAAGTTTAGTAATCGTTTTATTGATGTTAGTGAAGAAGATATTCTTACTATACAAAAAAATCTAGCAAGACTTTCTCATTTTTTTGAAAATATTGCTAGATATCGTGGTAATAGGAAGAAAGAGTTATCCTTTACTTTATCTATTTTTAAGTAAGTTGTTTATAAGTGTTCATAGCGCTTCTTATAACATCATCCATGTCATAGTATTTGTATTCCGCTAATCTTCCACCAAATATTACGTTTTCTTCTTGTTCTGCTAGTTTTTGATATTGTTCTTTTAAGTTGTTGTTTTTCTCATCATTTATGACATAGTATGCTTCTTTTTCTTCTGTCCAGTCATCTGGATATTCATAAGTTACTACTGTCTTTTTACTAGGTGTAGATTCAAAGTGTTTATGTTCTATTACTCTGGTATAGTCTACTTCTTTTCCTGTATAGTTTACAACTGCGTTTCCTTGAAAGTTTTCTGTATCTAGTATTTTAGTATCAAATCTTAGAGAACGGTATTCTAGTCTACCTAGTTTACAGTCAAAGTATTCGTCTAACATTCCTGTATAGACTATTTTTTTGGCAATGGTTTTATAGTAGTCTTTTCTAGGTAAGAAGTCTTCTTCTAGTTTTACTTCTATTCCTTCTAACATTTTTTCTACTAGTAATGTATATCCTCCTATTGGTATTCCTTGATATTTATCATTAAAGTAGTTATTGTCATAAATAAATCTTACTGGTAGTCTTTTAATAATAAAGGCTGGTAAGTCTGTACATTCTCTATTCCATTGTTTTTCTGTATAACCTTTTACTAGTTTTTCATAAATTGTTCTTCCTACTAGTGAAATTGCTTGTTCTTCTAAGTTCTTTGGTGGTGTTGTAATTTCTTTTTTCTCTTCTTCTATATGTCTTTTTGCATCTTCTGGAGTAATGACATCACTCCATATTTTAGAAAATGTATTCATATTAAATGGCATATTATATACTTCATCTTTATATCTTGCGATAGGAGAATTGGTATATCTATTAAATTCTACAAAACTATTTACATAGTCCCATACTTCTTTATCATCGGTATGAAAAATATGTGCACCATATTTATGAACATTTATTCCTTCTATTTTTTCTGTATATACGTTTCCTGCGATATGATTCCTTTTTTCTATTACTAGGACCTTTTTTCCATCTTTTTTAGCAAGATTGGCAAATGTTGCGCCAAATAAGCCGGATCCTACTATTACATAGTCATATTTCATATTATTTATCCTTTCTTTTTTCTATTATAACACACAAAAAGAGGCTTTCTAGCCTCTTTTTATTGATTACTATATTTTCTATATAGTTCTATTCTTTCATTAATTCTATCTTTTCCTAATATCTTCATAATTGAGAATAAGTCAGGAGACTTTGTTCTTCCCGTAATCATGACACGTAGTGCTTCACAAATATCTCCAACATGTCCTTTATATTCTTCAGGATTCTTTTTATAGTCTTTAGGACTTGCAGCATAACCATGAGCACTTGCAAATTCCTTGGTATGATTAAACCACTCTTCATTTGTTTGATCTAGATTAACTGATTCTACATATTCTTTCATTAATTCTACATCATAAGTTTTATCACCATCATATTTACTATAGTTTTCTTCTTTAAAGATAGAGTCAATGGCATAAGAAAATTCTTCTTTTACATCAGAATATTTACTAATATCTTTTCTAGGTCTTGGACCATCTTTTTCAATACTTAAGAATTTAATCATATCTTCTTTATGTTCTTTTAATAATTTATTATATTCTTTATCAAATTTTTCTGTATAAGTTACTGTTTCCTTATATACTTCTTCTCCACTCTTACGTGAGAAGTAAGTTTTACAAAGGTTATTTAATTTTGCTTCATCAAATGATGTACCTCCGATTGCTTGTTTATCAAATGAAAATTCAAAGTCATCGATTGTTTTATCTTGGTTATTCAAATACCATTCTTCAAAGTTTGTGTTAGCGATGGTTGCTAGATAAAGATGAAGAGCTTCGATTGGAATACCACTTTCTTCATAAAATTTTGCTCCTGCCCAAGGATCTTTTCTTTTTGATAATTTTCTCGTTGTTCCGGTTTCTTGATCTTTGATGGTAATTGGGGCAATATGTGCATATTTTGGAGGTTTAAATCCTAATATTTCAAATAATTGAATATGAAGTGGTAAACTAGATACCCATTCATCTCCACGAATTACGTGAGTTGTATGCATTAAGTGATCATCAATTGCATGAGCAAAATGATAAGTTGGAGTACCATCTTTTTTTAATAATACTGTATCCATATCATTTTCTGGAAATTTCATTTTTCCTTTAATACAATCTATTACTTCGATTTGTTTGTTTGGATTTCCTGGAGATTTTAAACGTATTACATATTCTTCGTTGTTTGTGAGTTTTTCTTTTACTTCTTCTAATGATAAATCTCTATCCACAGCATACATTCCATAGATACCAATTTTGGTTTTATTAATCTCTTGTTCTTCTCTGATTTGGTCTATTTCCTCTTCTGTCATAAAGCATGGATATGCTAATCCTTGTTTAATTAAATCTTTTACATAAGTTTGATAGATTTCAGTTCTTTCACTTTGTTTATAAGGACCATATGCACCACCAAAAGAATATCCTTCTATTGGTGTAATATCAAAACCTTTTAGAACACCAATAATATTGTCTACTCCACCTTCTACGGCTCTTTTTTGATCTGTGTCTTCAATTCTTAAAAAGAAAACTCCTTTACTTTGTTTAGCATAAACCATATCACAAAAAGCAGAGAATAAGTTTCCAAGGTGTACACTACCAGTTGGAGAAGGCCCATATCTCGTTACCATAGCACCATCTGGTAGGTCTCTTTCTGGATACGTTTTTTCATAATCTTCTCTTGTTTTTGTAATATTTGGGAAAAGTAATTCTGCTAATTCATTACGTTCTTCTTGTGTCATTTTCTCACCTCATTTGTTTTCTATATAATCATATACTAGTTCTTATAAAAAAGCAAGAAAAGGAAAGCATAAAAAAACTACTTATCGTAGTTTCTTTATTACCTAGTTTTAACCTTTTCTTTCGTAGTTTCTTGACTTGGTATAAGTCCTAGTTTTATTTGTGATGCTAGTATTTCTTCGTCTGTCATTCTACCATTATATCTAGAAGGCTCATTTGAGTTAATTGGTAAATCTTGAATGATTTCGTCTTTTACTAGTCGATATGTTGTATCTGGATTAATATCGGAAGATATAAAACCTAATTTTATACGAGACTGTTTTATTTCTTCATCTGTCATTCTACCATTATATCTAGAAGACTCATTTGAGCTAATAGGTAAATCTTGAATAATTTGGTCTTTGATTAAGTGATATGTTGTATCGTTTTCTGGTCTAGGTTGTTTCGTTTCTTCTAATTTTTCAAATTC
>CALVSC010000064.1 GCA_944358855.1 uncultured Bacilli bacterium
TTTCTCATTTGTTACACCTCCTTTTGGACTAATGGCTACCAAAGTAGCAAGGAGTATTTAAAATACTCGTTAGTATTATAGCAATTATTTTTTCTTTTGTCTAGTTTATTTTTATACTTCTAGTTTTCTCATGTCCCTCACTCGTTTTACCTTGCCTATTGTTTGTGGAATTTCGTTATTATCTACAATATTTATTCTGCTTGTAATACCAAATTTACTTTTGAAGTCTGCTTCAATTTTAGGTTTATACTCTTTTATTTCTTCCGAATTATTATTTTTATATTCTACGTTTATTGTTAAAATATCTTTATATTTTTCTTTATTAATAATAATCTCATAATTATGAGAGAAAAATGGATAATGAAAAAGAAAATCTTCTATTTGACTTACAAATATTTTAACACCTTTTACTTTTAACATATCATCGGTTCTTCCTAAAAACTTTACTATTCTGGGACTATGATTTCCACATTCGCATTTTTCTTTGGTTATCTCTACTAAATCGTTTGTTTTATAACGAATTAGCGGAAAACATTCATTATAAATTGTAGTCACTACTAATTCTCCTACATTTTTATTGGTTGGTTGTTGGGTAATGGGATCAATTAATTCAAAATAAAAATGATTATTTAGATGCATTCCTTTCTCATATGTGCATTCCATTCCTAAACCCGGTCCTAGTGTTTCTGTCATTCCATAGTCTTGTGTAACACTAATGTTTTTCCCCCAGGCTGCTTTTATTTTATTTCTCATTGATTCCGTTAATAATTCACTGCCTACTCTAATTATTCTTAATGATATTTTGCTAACATCGATTCCTAATTCTTTCGCCTTATCATATAAATGCATCACATGAGAAGGACTAGAAATTAATACGGTTGGTTTTATTTTTTGCATATAAAACAGTTGATTTTCTGTGGACATAGTACCTGTTGGGATAATTTTGCACCCCAATTCTCTTAGACCATCATAAAAACTAAAGCCTCCTGTAAACATACCAAAACCGTAACAAATTTGAATAATATCATCTTTATTTATACCAGCAATTGTGGCATCTTCTATTATTATGGACTTTCTTAAATCTATATCTTTTTGTGTAAGCCCTACTATTAGTGGTTTTCCTGTCGTTCCACTAGATGCATGATACATCTTAATATCTTTTTTGGGGACACAATTCCATCCTTCTGGATATTGTTCTAATAGGTCTTTTTTTGTAGTTAGTGGTAATTTTTTTATATCTTTCCAGTTAGTAATATCGGATGGTGAAATATTTAACTTTTTCATTTTTTGTTGATATAATTTGTTTTTATTATATATTTTGTTTAGTTGTTTTTTAAAGTCTTGAAATTTTTTATCCATTAATGACCTCCAATTTATAATTTTTTAGTTTTTTAAATTCTTTTATTGCTTTTGTACCTAAAAAAGTTAAAATACAAGCACATATAAATAACAATAATGTTCCAAGTATTCTATTATCTAATAATATTTTTTCTGTTATAAATGTTTTTAATATCATTCCCTGCGTTAAATAAATGTATAAGGTGTTTCTTCCTATTACTGTTATAAAACTATGGCCTTTTGGTATTAAATTTAGAAATGCAATACTTACAATTATACTAGCTATATAAAATAAACCTCTTTCTAAAAATGGTATTATTATGCTGATAGTGTCTATATCATAATAACTATATTTTCCTTTTAATATCTTTATTGAAAGTATATTACTACAATTTAGTATTACTAATAAAATTATTATTGATAAAATGATTGTTAATGTTTTTATTTTTTTAGTTTTTATTTTTTCTAATATTTTTAATTCTTTAGCATAATATCCAAAAACATAAAAAGGAAAAAATACGAATGTTCTTGATAATGATAATGTGGAACCTATCCAGGGTATAAAACCAACTATTAATCCTATTACAATTGATAAAGGTATCATTATTTTATAATTTATTTTTTCTAAGACAAATTCAAAGATATTATAAAAAATCATAGTTATTAAAAACCATAAAGTGTACCTTGGAATTAAATAATTTAAATTAAAATCTATAATCTCTAATATAAAGGCATAATAAATAGTAATAAGTGTTTGCCAAAGAAGATATGTTTTTAATAAACTTAGAATTTTTTTATACTTTGGCTTTTTACTTTTTGCCGAAAAATATGCCGATATAAAGAAGAAACATTGAAGCATAAATAGTGAAGCAAATTTAAAAAAATCATCACTATAACTATAGTATTTAGAACATAAACTTAAGACATGAGCTAATATGATAAATAGTATTAATACACCTTTTGCATTGTCAAAATAAGCGATTCTTTTCATAATATTCTCCTTTTTTTCATTTTATAAATTGTATGTGTCAAAATTGTGAATTTATTGTGTAATTAATATGAAAAAAAGTTAATATTTTATATTTTCTTAATATATTTTAATAAAAAAGACATGAATAAATTTATTCATGTCTTTAATGCTTATTTTAGTTAAGTACTTCTTTATAAAAACAGCCTACATAATTCTGTCCATTATTTGTTGATTCTTTTCTTGATTCTTCTGTATGTGAATAATAGTCTGGGGATTTGTAGGTGTCAATTTTGCTTTCGGTAATATGTGAAGAATCAATTTTAACTTCATTAAGTTGTTTTTTTATTGCTTTGTTTAAATCTATAAAATAATCTTTTCCTTTTTGTATAATACAATCTTTCCAAATTTTTTCATTTGTTGCCCACAATGGATAACGATCATATTTATAACTTTCTTTTTTGATATTACTTCCTATATAAACATGAATATCTTCAGGGTTGCTATTTACTTCTTTATAAAGTGACTCTATTAAATACTTAGGTACTTCTCTATTTATTTGGGCTGCTCCACAATGTGCAGTCGCTACAACTTGATTTTTTCTATCCTCTGCAATTAAAACAGGACAATCTCCCATGATGTGTCCTATTACAACATTTGGATATTTTGTATCTATCATTACAATATCACAACTCAAATCTTCATCCCAGTAGTCTTCATGTGTTAAGTTTTTTTCTGATATTCTTATATATTTTCCGTCTGGATATGTATTAGGTTCTGTTTCACTTTTTTGTTTAGGTTGAAATATATGTTTACCACTAAATCCATATTTCTTTCCGACTTTATCTTTCACTTTGTTTAATAAGTTTCTGCGATCTTCGTCTGTATAATTAGCAGGATAAAATTTCTTATTTCTACTCATATTTCCATCGGTTCTATTGCTTTCAAATATTACTAACTCATATTTTTTCATGTTTTCTCCTAGCTACACATTAAATCTAAAATGACAGATATCGCCATCTTGCATTAAATAATCTTTTCCTTCTAATCTAGCGCGTCCGGCTTCTTTTACTTTTAATTCACTTCCATATTTTATTAGATCTTCATAAGAAATTACTTCTGCTCTAATGAATCCTTTTTCAAAATCTGTATGAATTATTCCTGCACATTGCTTAGCATTCATTCCTTTTTTAAATGTCCATGCTCTTACTTCATCTTTTCCAACTGTAAAATACGTTGCTAAACCTAAAATGTGGTATGTTGCTTGAATCAATTTATCCAGACCAGACTCTTCTAATCCTAATGCTTCTAGCATTTCTTCTTTTTCGTCTTTTGTCAATTCACTTAAATCTTCTTCTACCTTGGCACAAAGACTTACTACTTCAGCATTTTCTTTTTGAGCGTACTCTTTTACTTGTTTTACGTATTCATTATCTGGATTTCCTAATTCGCTCTCTTTTATATTGGCTAAATAAATAATTGGTTTTAAGGTTAAAAAACTATATGATTTTAATGATTTTAATTCATCATCAGAAAACTCCACTTGTCTTAAAGCTTTATTTTCTTCTAAGGCTTTTTTAGCTTTTTCTAAAGCTTCTACTTCTACTAAATCATCTTTATTTTTTGTTGTTCTTGCTTTTTTTGATACTCTTTCTAATCTGTTATTTATAACATCTAAATCGGCTATTGCTAATTCTAGATTAATTGTTTCTATATCTCTAATAGGATCAATTGTACCTTCTACGTGGATTATTTTTCCATCATCAAAACAACGAACAACTTCTACTATTGCATCTACTTCACGAATATGTGATAAAAATTTATTTCCCAAACCTTCGCCCTGGCTTGCTCCTTTTACAAGACCAGCAATATCTGTAAATTCATAAGCAGTAGGAATAAATCTTTCTGGTTCATACATTTCTTTTAATTTATCCATTCTGCTATCGGGTACAGTTACTACTCCTACATTTGGCTCAATAGTCGCAAATGGATAGTTTTCTGCTAATATTTTTTGATTTGTTATTGCGTTAAATAATGTGGATTTTCCTACATTTGGTAGTCCCACTATTCCAGCTGTTAAACTCATACATATTACCTCTTTTCTTGTTATATTATATCATAAATATCCATTATTCTAAGAAAAAAAACACCAATAAGGTGTTTAAAGTGTTGGGAATACTCCTGGCCCAATAGGTAAGCCTGTAATATACCATCCAACTACAATTAAAATCCATGCTGCTGATATTATTAAAAAGTATGGGGTTATAATCTTTAACGATTTTTTTATAGTAAATGGTTTTTTCTTATTAAGATTGTATATATTTAAGTATCCAATATATATAACAAACGAAGCTAATATTGGAGTAAATCCATTTGTCATGGAATTTCCTATTCTCATTACAATTTGAGCAAATTGTGGAGATATATTAGCTTGCATAAACATTGGAACAACAATTGGAGAAAAAATCATCCATTTTGTTGTTGGACTTGTTAAGAATAAATTGGCAAAGGCAATTAATATTAAAGTTATAACAATTAATGGAATGCCTGTAAACTCTAAATGTTCAAGTAAACTTGCTAACCAAGCGGTAATAATTAATCCTATATTTGATTCTTTAAATACAGCAATAAATTGTGAAACTACAAAGATTAGTACAAAGATATTTGCTGTTTTACTAAACTTATTACCTACCTCTTCAAGTAAAGTTTTATCATTTTTAATTGCTCTTGCTCCAAAACCATAAGCTAAACTTACTACAATAAGTACAATTGTTACTAGACAAGTAAATCCAGATTGGAAATATGAATTATCACCAAATACTTGATTTAGGTATGTATTTTCTGTCATATCTAATAACATTCCAGAATATGGAAGATCTGGTATTAAAGCATATATAATTAATATTAATAAGATAATAAATGATATAAGGGCAAAACGTAATCCTCTTTTTTCATATCTTTCACTTTCAATTCTTTTTTGTTCTTCTTCTTCTAAATTAATAACTCTATATTGTTCTGTCTTAGCAAACTCTTCTTCTTTTTTATACTTGCCAATCTTTGGTGCAATTATTTTTTCTATAATTATTGTTCCTATTACTGAAATAATAATTGAAGTGGCAATTATAAAGAATAAGTTTGATGTTAATGAGATGTGCATATTTTCATCAATTAACCAAGCTGCTGTCCTGGTATAATCCATTAAGGCTACTTCCATTGAACCAACAAATATTGTTACTCCATATCCAAAGGCAACACCACAGAATGCAGTTACAATACCTAGTATTGGATTTCTTCCATTAATAAAGTATATTAAAGCCGCTAATGGAATTAAGATTGCATACCCTACTTCGTTAATTAATGAAGATATTGTTGCAAGAAAGATAATAAAGAAAGTAAATACTTCTTTTGGCATCTTTTTAAAGCAACGCTTTGATAGAGTTTCTATAAAACCTGTTGCTTCTGCAATTGTAATTCCTATCAACGCTAATAATAATGTTCCTAATGGGGCAAAACTAATAAAATTAGTTGTAGCTCCACCAATTAAAAATTTCATTCCATCAAAACTTAGTAGATTTTCTACAGCTACTAATGTTGGTTCTAATTCATTGGTATTTGGATTAATTGTATTATATGTTGCTTGCATTTCAAAAGCTGACAATATAGCACTTAGTATCATTACAAAAAAAGTTAAAAATAGAAATACCGTTATGGGATGAAAATAAAATTTTTTAAGTTTTAATTTTCTTTTTTCTTTCATATTTTTATCCTTCCTCAGAAATTATTTTTTTTAATTTCTTATTAAATTCTATTCTTGG
>CALVSC010000065.1 GCA_944358855.1 uncultured Bacilli bacterium
CAAAGCAGAGCATCACGTGCTGGTCGTGTTGATAAGTTCAATAAAAAATATGGATTTGATAAACAAGAAACTGCTGAATAATAGCAGTTTTTATTTTTAGGAGCGATTTATGATTTTTGCAAGTAATAATAAAGGAAAAATAAAAGAAATAAAAAGTATATTAAAAGATTATGAAATAAAATCTTTAAAAGAAGAAGGTATTTGTATTGACATTTCAGAAGATAAAGACACATTTTATGAAAACGCCTTATCAAAAGCTCGTGAAATATATAAAATAACAAATAAGCCTGCTTTGGCAGACGATTCTGGTTTATGTATAAAAGATTTAAATGATTGGCCAGGTGTTAATACGCGTAGATTTTTAGGCCCTAATAAAACAGATAGAGAAAGAAATTTAGCAATAATAGATAAGGTCAATAGTAATGCTTTATCACGAAATGCGGAAGTGGTTTGCGTATTAGTTTATTATGATGGAAAAGAAATCATCACAGCAGAAGGAAGAATAGAGGGGAAAATCACAAGAGCTCCCAAAGGAGAAAATGGCTTTGGATTTGATGAGATATTTGAATATAAAGGAAAGACTTTAGCGGAGTTAACAGAACAAGAAAAAAATACAATATCAGCAAGAAGAATAGCAAGCGAAAATTTATTAACAAAATTAAAAGGGTGATTCTATGTCAAAAATAGAAATACATGATATTAAAGAACTAATAGAAAGTAATTATCCACCATCTATAGTGAAAAAGATGATTAATGAAGTACTGATTCTTAGTATGCAGGTAAAAACAGATTATCCAGATTATAGAAATTGGTTTACCACAATCCAGGTTCCTGGATTATACGATGGTACAAGAAACATTATTGTTGCTCATATAAAAGATAGAATAGTAGGTTTTGTTTCATTAAAAAAAACAGCAGAAGAAAAAAAGATTTGCACATTTTATGTGGAAAAAAATTTTAGAAAAAACAAAATTGGAACGATTCTTGTGGAAAAAGCAATCGAATATTTGGAAACAGAAAGACCATTAATTACTATTCCACTAAATAAGTTACATGAATTCACAAAAATTGGGGAAAAACTAAATTGGGAAATAACAGATATTGTAGAAAACTTATATCGCACAGACATACCTGAAGTAATTGTAAATGGTTATCAGACTCAAAATAGTGAAAATATTATTTTGCCTGCTTATGATTCAATACCAGAAACTGTAAAACAATATAGAATCCATAGAATAAAAAAATATATAAATCAATTGAAAAACTATATTTATAGATTAGAAAATAAAAATTAAATTATATGTTATAATAACTATAGAAAAAATATCTAGGAGGAAAATATGATAAGAATAGGAATAGCTAGTGATCATAGAGGATATATATTAAAAGGTCAAATTATAGACAGAATGATGGATGAATACGACATTACCGATTGTGGGACATATTCACAAGAATCTGTTGATTATCCTGATTATGCTTTTAAATTAGGAAATTTAGTTGCTGATAATGATGTTGATTTTGGTATTGCAATATGTGGAACAGGAATTGGAATAAGTATAGCATGTAATAAAGTAAAGGGAGTTCGTTGTGCAAAAGTAGATACATTAGAAGAAACAATAGCAACTAGAAACGATAATGATTCTAATATAATAGCATTTGGTGAAAAAATGCCATTAGATAAAGCATTACAACTAATAAAGACATTTATTGAAACGCCAGCTTCTAAAGAAGAAAAACATGTACGCCGTAGAAATAAAATAAAAGAATATGAGGAAGAAAATTAATGGTAGGGAAATTATTAGTTTACATCGTTGTAACGATAATAGTTATTTGGGCTATGGATGCAGTAAATATTAATCAAATATTTAAAAAAAATCATGTTGCTCAGGCAAGAGTATTTTATTTTCTTTTAGGAGTATCACTAATTTATCTAGTAACAAATTTTATAATGGATTTATTTCTTTCTTCAAAAATTTTTTAAAAGAAGTATAAATCTTTTTTTTTGGTTAAAACTTATAATGAGGTGAAAAAAATGAGAAGAAGAAAATTAAAACCCTATGTATTACCAACACTTCTAGTAATAGGTATTGTAAGTATAATGTTTGGAACAGCTATGTTACAAAATAATTTAAAATCAACAGAAGAGTCTCCTATGAGTTATGTTACAAATACAATTTTCGAAGAAGAACAACCAGTAATAAATGAAACAACAAAAATAATAAACCCATATACAGATACGAGTGTAACAATAGGAAAAAATTACTATGATTACAAGGCAGACTCAAAAACACAAGAAAATTCAATAATATACCATGATAATACCTATATGCAAAACTCAGGAATGGATTTTATAAGCGAAAACATATTTGATGTAGTGGCTATACTAGATGGTACAGTAACAGATGTGAAAGAAGATGAGACATTAGGTAAAGTAATAGAAATCAAACACGAAAACAACTATATAAGTCTTTATCAAAGTTTATCAGAAGTAACAGTAAAAAAAGGAGATTTGGTAACCCAGGGTCAAGTATTAGGTAAAAGTGGAACAAATGAACTAGATAAAGACATGGGAAATCATTTACATTTTGAATTATATATAGATGGTACAGTTGTAAACCCTGCACAATATTTAAACAAAGAGTTACAAACTTCCGAAAATAAAGAGCAATAGTCTCTTTTTTTCATAATCATAAAAAATATGAATAATATTCTATTATAAAATGCTAGTTTTATGTTAAAATATTAATGACAGAAAAGGAAGTGACATATATGTGGGCAAAAGATATTGGAATTGATTTAGGAACTGCTAATGTTTTGATATATATAAAGGGGCAAGGAATTGTTTTAAATGAGCCTAGTATTGTAGCAATCGATACAGATACAAAAAGTGTAATTGCTGTAGGAACCGAAGCAAATGAAATGTTAGGAAGAACTCCAGGAAAAGTAAAGGCTATAAAGCCTATGAAAGATGGAGTAATTGCTGACTTTGAAATAACTGAAATCATGTTAAACTCATTTATTAAAAAAATAAAAGCAAAAAAACTATTTTCACGCCCTAGAATTTTAATTTGCTGTCCAACAAACATTACTCCTGTAGAAAAAAATGCCATTAAAGAAGCAGCAGAAAGAACCGGAGCAAGAAAAGTATATATAGAAGAAGAACCTAAAGTGGCAGCAATAGGAGCAGGAATGGATATATCAAAACCTACAGCTAATATGGTAATCGATATCGGTGGTGGAACAACAGATATTGCTATTCTTTCATTAAATGACATTGTATCTTCAGCATCTGTACGTATTGCTGGTAACGTTTTTGATCAGGATATTATTAAATATATAAAAGATAAATACAAACTATTAATTGGTGAAAGAACTGCCGAAGATATAAAAATAAACTTTGCTAATATATTTGATCCAAATAAAAAAGAAAAATTAGAAGTAAGAGGAAGAAATTTAATTACTGGATTGCCTGATACTGTAGAAATAAATCAAGAAGAAACAAAGCTTGCCCTAGAAGAAAGCCTTCAAAAAATAATTAAAGCTACAACCAATGTATTAGAACAAACACCACCTGAATTATCAGGGGATATTGTAGAAAAAGGAATTATTTTAACAGGTGGAGGAGCAATGCTTAGAGGCCTTCCAAACTTATTAGAAAAAGAGTTACAAGTTCCAATACTAATTGCCGAGTCACCACTAACTTGTGTGGCAGAAGGAACGGGAGCTTTACTAAATAACATAGCGTTACTAGAGGAAGACCAATAAAATTGGTTTTTTTCTTTTCTATTAAAAATAATTTTGATATAATTTTAATAGGAAGTGACAGTAATGAAAGAACAAATTCTAGATGCTAGTAAAATAGTATTAGTAACTTTTGTATTTACGGCTTTAATTATGCCAATTATTAAAAGAATAGCAATTCATGTAGGAGCTATAGATGTTCCTCGCGCCGATGAAGGTCATCGACACATACATAAGAAACCTACACCAATGTTTGGTGGTGTCGGAATCTTCTTGGGATTCTTATTTGGCTATATGCTCTTTGGAGAGCAAAGTGTAAGAATGAACTCAATATTAATAGGAAGTTTTATTATTATACTAACTGGAATTATGGATGATATTAAACCAATTAGGGCGTACCAAAAAATGATTGGGCACTTAATTGCCGCCTGCATAATTGTATTCTATGGTCAGATTACTTTGGATAACATAACCGCCTTTGGTTACTCACTAGATTTTGGTGCATTTGCACCATGGATAACAATATTCTTTATTGTCGCATGTACTAATATTATCAATTTAATAGATGGATTAGATGGATTGAGTGGAGGAGTCTGCACGATTTTCTATTTAACAATCGGTATTATAGGCTTTTATCAAGGTAGAGGTGGAAGTCTAGTAATGATTTTAACATTTATAATGTTAGGTTCCACGCTAGGATTTTTAGTTCATAATTTTTATCCAGCAAAAATATTTGCTGGCGACTGTGCAACATTTATGGGCTTTATCATATCAATTATTACATTGTTAGAATTTAAAGGTCCTGCTTTAACGTCTTTCTTTGTACCAATCATGATATTAGGAATTCCTATATTAGACACATTGTTTGCTATTATAAGAAGACTACTAAAAGGTCAGCCACCTTTTCAAGCAGATAAACAACATTTGCATCATCAACTATTAGGTATGAACTTTTCACAAAGAACAACAGTTTTAATTATATATGGTATAAACCTATTATTTGCAGCAGCATCGATTCTTTATACAATTAAAGATCCGGTTTTAGGAAAAATAGTATACATAATTATATTCATTATTGTTTTATGGTTTGTATTGCATACTACAATCATTTCAGATAAGACACCAACAAGAACCAAAAAGATAGAAGAAAAATTCTCGTTTTTCAAACGGAAAAAATCCTGAAACAAAAACTGCTCTAGCAAAAGCAGTTTTTTTGTTTAATAAATTACTGGAAAAATTTACCAAAAAAGGAGTTGATAAAAATGCTTCATTTTATAATTTGTGAAGATGAACCCGAATTATTAAATGAATACATAAGACAAATAGAAAAAATTATGATGTTATATGATGTTGAATACAAATATCATACGTATACTTGCTATGATAAGACATGGAAGAAAGAAATAAAGGAAATAAAAGGTTTTAAAATATATATACTAGATATCAAAACAGACTGTGGAAGTGGTATTAGTGCCGCTAGACAAATAAGAGAAGAGTTTGATGATTGGGTGTCTATGATTATTATGATATCAGCTTATACAGAATATAAATATGAAGTTCTAAGTAAAAGATTAATGTTAGTAGACTTTATAAATAAAAATACGAATTTTGAAAAAAAGCTAAGAGCTGCACTACTCATTAGTTTAAAACATTATGATAATAAATACAAAAGCTTAAAATATAGTTACAAGAACAATGTTTATAATATTGAGTTTAGATCAATCATAAAAATAGAAAAAGAAACTGATAGTAAAAGATGTATTATCTATACTGAGGAAGGAGAATATCCAATACAAGGTACAGTAGATGAAGTGTTGTCACAATTAGATAATAGATTTTTTAAATGCAATAGGGCAGTAATAATTAATATAGAACAAGTAAAAAGATATAATGTCAGTAAAAATATAGCGATATTAAAAAATGGAGAAGAATTTAAGGATATATCAAGAGCAAAAAAGAAAGAGATGATAAAACGTGTTAGAGGTCTTCAGTAAAATATTTGGTGGCATCTTAATGGTTGGAACAGGATA
>CALVSC010000066.1 GCA_944358855.1 uncultured Bacilli bacterium
AGAAATGATTACAACAACAACTATAATCACAATTATAAACACAACGCAAGGTAGCAAAAACTACCTTTTTTTATGCAAAAAAAGACTAGTTACCTAGTCAATATTTTCTAACTTCTCATATGTTTTTTTAGCTGCATTCTTAGCCATTTCCTTCATATTAGAAATAGCATTAGGATTTTTCTTATAATACATATATCCAGCTACTCCCATGCCACCTAATAACGCAGCCCATAACATTTTATTCATAGACTTCTTTTCCATAGTATCACCTCATTTTTATTATGAGTATTTCTTTTTATTTTATACCATTTTCTAAAAAATATTGAATAGTTGTTCTTCTAACATCAGACGAAGTATTAGAAACAGCATTTTTTAACGCTATTTTATCCCCTATTAAATATAACATTTTTTTACTTCTAGTAACTCCTGTATAAACAAGTTTTCGATATAACATTTTTTTATAACTTTGTACTAAAGGCATCAAAACAACATCTGCCTCACTACCTTGAGATTTATGAATAGATATTGCATAAGCTAAACGAAACTTATTAAAATTTGTTGCAGTAAAAGTAACCTCATTACCATCAAAGTCAACAACAATTTTTCTAGCCGGATTCGTAATAATTTGACTTATAATACCAATATCTCCATTATATATATTTTCATCTGGCATATTCGTAAGTTCAATGACTTTATCACCCTCACGAAAAACAACTTCTCCAACTACAATTTCTTTTTTACTCTTATCTTTCGGATTAAAAACTTCTTGTAATCGGTTATTAATAAGATCTATACCATAACGTCCCTTATACATAGGAGCTAATATCTGAAACTTCTTATAAGACATATCTTTAAAGGATGAGGCAACTTCCATTAAATTAGAAATAACTTGATCATCTAAACACTCTATAAAAGTTAAATCTTCTTTTTTGTTAAAATAATAATCCTCTACAACACCTCTCCTAATATCATAAGCAAGACTTAAAATATTAGAATCTTTTCCCTGTCTATATAATTCTTTTAACTCAACTACTTCTATTTTACCACTACATATAACATCATGTAATACTTGTCCAGGTCCAACACTAGGTAACTGGTAACTATCTCCCACTAATATAATTCTACAATTAACACTAATACCTCGTAATAAACTAGCCATCAACAAAGTATCAACCATACTAGCTTCATCTATCACAACAAGTTCTACTTTACTTTTATGATATTCATTAACTTGAAACTTATTAGATTCCTTTTGCCACTTTAAAAAACTATGAATCGTACTAGCTGGCATAGAAGTTGCTTCACTCATTCTTTTAGCTGCTCTACCAGTAGGTGCCAATAATGCCACTTTTTCACTTAACTTCTCATAACTAAGCTTATTAACATCTTTATATAAGGAAAGAATACCTCTCATAATAGTAGTTTTACCTGTACCAGGCCCACCAGTAATAATTAAAATATTCTTAATTAAACTATTCATAATAGCTTTCTTTTGATCTTCATTATACTGTATTTGAAAAACTTCCTGCATCTCTAAAAACTTTTCTTCTAATAAAGAAACGCTAAGGTCTTCTTTTCTAGATAAAAGACGAAACCGTTTTACAATCAACACTTCTGCATCATACATCTCTTTTAAATAATAACGATCTTCACTAACCACAACCATAAGATCACGAACTAAAGAATCCATTGCATCTTTATAAATATCTAAACTAATAGAAACAGATAAAACTCTAGGTAAATAACCATATATTTCATCATAAGAAAAATAACTATGTCCATACGCTTGACTAACTTCATCCATAATATATAAAATAGCTGCTCTAACACGTAAAACACTATCTTTTTCCATCCCATTATTTAACGCTATAGTATCTATTTTTTTAAAACCTAATTCATAAATACGATACTCTAATTGATAAATATCTTCATCGATAATATCTCTTACTTTATCTTTAAAATGATTATAAATAATCATAGAATCCTTTGTATGAAAACCTAAATCACTTAAATATAACACAGTCTCATAACTAGATTCATATTCTTTTAGCTTTGTATGTAAAACATCAATATTCTTCTTGGTAATACCTGGTATTAATATTAAATTATCTGGATGTTCTAAAATAATAGATAAAGTATCTTTACCAAGTACAGAAACAATCTTTTTAGCCTTTGCCTCTCCTATACCTTTAAATAAACCACTAGATAAAAACTCAACAATACTATCTTTATCCTCTGGCTTACACCGTTCATAATTAGATACTGAAAACTGCAATCCATACTTTGGATGCTCTACCATTTTACCAAAAAAAAGATAGGTATCCATATCATTAAGTTCATGAAAATATCCTGTAAAAGTAATAGTTCTATCTAAATAAGACTCTAATTCTGAACTATTCGTATCTTTAACTTTAAAAAGTCCTATATGATATCCATTACTATTTTGATATATACTTCTTACATAATGCCCTTTAATATAGATATCCATACTTTTCCTCCTTATAAAATAAACTAATCAATATCCGCACTATTAAGTGATTTAATAAGTTGGTAGTATCTTTGTTGTGAATCTAATTCTTTTTGTGAATATTCTGGATGAGAAGACAATAATCTTTCATTAAAACCACTTTTCTGTTCACCTAACATCTCTAAAGCCTTACGCCCCATATTTAATGCATTTTGTAATTCCGGATAAATATCACTATCAGAAAATTCAGAAACACTTCTTTCTAATGAACTAATTGCCAAGCCAAACTCATCACACATAACATCTAAATGAACAGATCTATTAATATCAGCACTTAACTCTCTAGTATCACGAGACATATCAGAAAGCATTTTATTAATATCTTCATTTTCTATACTACGGGGTAAAGAAGAGGCAGGTATATCCAAAGTACTAACAGTAATCTCTCTAAAATGAGGATCGCGCCATTCACTATCATTACCATCCCTAGTAATCACATAACGAGATGGTAACGCTTGATAATAACAATATTTACAATCATAATGAGGTACTGATTTCATATTTTCGAATATAGAAATTCTTTTAAAACGTAAAAGACGATTATCAAATATTTCATCATCAACCTCAAAAGAAGGATCAAACTTCAACTTATTTATTTTTAACACTTCTAATTGTTCAAGAAAACAAAATAATTGTTCTCTATCAACATCATGATTTTTTAAATAATCGTAAAAATATCCAAAACTATTCTCTTTATTAAGTTCCCCATTATCATAATAAAATGAAAATAAAAAAGAAGAAATATCACTATCGGCTCCATAATAAGGATGAATTAGTCTTTGTGTTTCTTTTATTTTATCAAAAACTTTTTTATGTTTATAGTAAAACTCTTTTTCTTTTTTAGAAACAAATAGCTTACTAAATACGCCATCTTTTCCTTCTGCCAATGTTTCTAACGAAAGAAGTACATCCCTACCTTTTCTTGCTTGAGCTACTTCCTTAAAATCATCATTAAATTCATCTAACTCATCAAAGATAGATAATAATAACTTAAAATAAGAAACTTTTATTTCCATAAACATCACCTACACTGCTATTGTAACAAAGAAACTTCACCAACACAATAAGGGTATAAAACCTCACTAATTTGAACTCTAACAAATGTATTATGAGGAACTTCTCCTTTTATTTTAACATGCAAATAATTATCTGTATGTCCATAACTATATCCATCTTTATATTCTTCAACAAGAACAACTACTTCGCGACCAATAAAAGAGGAAAAGTATTTATCTTCTAACTCTCTAGAAACTTCCAAAAGTCTTCTAGCACGTTCTTTCTTGATATTACCATCAATATGTCCCTCTAATTCCATTGCTTTTGTACCGCGCCTTTCACTATAAGGAAAAACATGAATTTTCGTAAAACCAATTTTTTTACAAGTATCCATAGTTTCTAAAAAGTCTTCTTCACTTTCTTTAGGAAAGCCCACAATGACATCGGTAGTAATTGCCATAGATGGCCTAACTTTTCTAATATCTTCTATTTTTTGAAAGAAATAATTTAAATCATACTTACGATTCATTAACTTTAATATATGATTACTACCAGCTTGTAAAGGTATATGCATATGATCAACAATAATAGAACTATTCTTCATAACCTCTAACACTTCATCCGTAATCTCTGTTATTTCAATAGAAGAAATACGTAACCGTTTAAGTCCTTCTATCTTAACAATATCTCGCAATAAATCAGCAAAACTAGTATCTAAATCAACACCATAATTACCAGTATGAATACCAGTTAACACAACTTCTTGATAACCATTTTTAACTAAATCACGTATTTCTTTTAATACGACATCTTTTTCTTTACTACGACATTTACCACGTACATAAGGAATAATACAATAACTACAAAAATTCTCACACCCATCTTGTATTTTTACAAATGCCCGAGTTCTACCAGGAAACTGATTAATATACATATCTTCAAACTCATAAGGTAACTCAGAATAAAGAGCACGAATTTCTTCTTTATTTAAAAACCATTGATCTAGTAATTCTACTATCTTAGATTTATCTTTATTACCAAGTACAATATCTAAACCATCTAATTTAAAATCATGATTAGCTTCTATAAAACACCCCATCGCAACAACACAAGCTTGAGGATTTCTTCTAATAGCTTTACGAATCATCTTTCTAGACTTAATATCACTAGTATTCGTAACAGTACAAGTATTAATAATATATACATCACATATATCATCAAAATCTTTTATTTCATAATTATGCTTTTTTAATTCACTAATAATATATTCACTCTCATAAGTATTAACTTTACAACCTAAAGTTAAAATTCCAACACTTCGCATTTACTCCCTACTTTCTTTAAATTCTTGATACCAAGAATCTGCTTTCTCTTTTACATTACTCCAAATATCTTGTGCTTTATCACCAACAACACCAGCTATTTCTTTACCCTTTTCTACATATGGAGTATAAGCATCTTTAAAACGATCCTTATCTTCATTATAACTATTTACAGTATTATTATACTCTTCTTCTCCAACATATTCTTTATATTTATTAACAATACTATCTTTTAATTCACTAGCTTTTTCAACTACTGTAACATAACCACGTTCAGCAGTAGATTTAATATTTTCTTTATAATTAGGAAAACGCTCTTCTATTGTATTATCGATATTTTCATAAAGAGTTAACACTTTCTCTTTCGCATTATCAGTTAACTCTTGAAAAGTAACGCCCTTAATCGTACCATTATAAAATATAAAATCTGTTAAAGTAATAAACGTATCTTCCAACTTCTCTTTTACACTTTTATCATTACTATCACTATTTACTAAAGTAGAAACCTCATCTTCAACTTCTTCTACATAAGAAACAACTTCTTCTTCATTACTAGCTTGACTAGTATCTGTAAATAAAGAATGTTTAGTAGAAGGAACAGAAGAATTATCAGTATCATCTCCCTCACTCTTATTACTATCAACCTTCTCTTCAGACTTAACACTATCTTTATGACTTACTTTTTTATCATCACCAGGTATCAAAAGCAATATAAGTAAAATAATGATAATAATTAAACAAACCAAAATCGCAATATTTAAAGGATCTTTCTTCACCATCCAACACTCCATTTCGTCTACAAATTATATCACAAAACAAACATATTTACAACCAATCAAAAAGAGGAATTAACCATACAATTCCTCTTCCAACATCACCTCATAAGGAGCCTCACTACTACCATCACCATTCAC
>CALVSC010000067.1 GCA_944358855.1 uncultured Bacilli bacterium
TAGCAACACGACCTAAAGGTTTTCCTTCAGCATCGATAACGTACCATTTACGTTCTACTGTTTCTTTCTTTTGCATATAGCTATTCATAATTTACTCTCCTTTACCTTTAATTAGGTTTTCCCAGGACCTAATCAATGTGGGGATATTCGAATGTACCAGTTATAATTATACTAAAAAAAGTATTGAAAAGCAATACTTTTTTTTATTTTCTAATTAATTGTTTTGGTGTTTCTACTGCTGTTTCTTCCATTGGAGCAAGCTCTGCAACTTCTGCTTTTTCTTGGGCCTGAATTTTAGCCAATAATAGTTCTATAGTTTGATCTTGTTCATTATCAGAATCAGAAACAAAACTTTCTAATACGGTTTTTTGATTATCAATTCCCGCATATTGTTCAGGTGTTAATTCTGCTCCATGGGCTTCACTTGCTACCAAACTAGCTGTAGATATTCCTGATGATGTTAAAACCCTTTTACCATCAAGTTTTCTTCTACGTTTTGTAGTTGTTTTTATACTGCCATCTGGTTGTTTTTCTTCAACCTCCTCTTCATAAGGTTTTGTTGCTAAAAATGTTGATGTTCCTGCTGCTCCTAAAACTGTTGTTAGTGCTTGGGCATCTCCAGGTGTAAATAAAGCTGTTGTTAATCCTCCATTTTCTATGTCCATAATTATTACCTCCTTAATTGTTTTGGTGCTTCTGTCACCATTGGACTTTTACTTTCGGTTGCCATTCTTTCTACTATTTTATCTGCTAAAACACTATTTGAACTTGCATCACTAGTTGTCTTGGTTCCTTCTTGTTCTGATTGTTTATGTTTACTAGTGATAGCTGCTTGGTTTTTTCTTTCTGCCTCAAAAGCAGCTAATAATTCTTTTGCTGCATTAAGTCCTATAAAATCAATTACTGCTTTTATATCATATAAATCTATTCCAGCTTCTTTCGCTCTTTGTAATTCAGAAATTAAATTTTGATTTTCATCATATGTTTTCTTTAAGCTTCTTAGCTTTCTTGATTCCAGTCTTTTTTTACTTGCTTTTTCTCTTGCTAAATAGTATTCTTGGTTGTTAATACATTGCAAGTTTTTAAATCCTGTAATAATTTGATACCCTCCTAATAAAGTAACGGGTAATAAAGGTGCTCCTAAAGCACCTAACGCTATACATCCTGTTAAAATAATACCATTTCTTTTTAAACAACCCTGATGAACTCTTTTGTTATATTTAATATATTCTGAAAAGTCAACTGCTCTCCTATCTACGCCAACGTAATAATTAGCACTTCTTTCTTCTTTCATCTGTATTCGCATTAGAGCTTTAGCTCTTTTAGATTGCTCTATAATTTTTTTTCTTTCTTGTTCTGTTGTTGCTTTTTCTAACTTCTTTTTGGTATACCTATCTGTTGCTTTATCATAATATTTTATTACTCTTTCTTCACCAATTACATTTTTTAAAAATCTATATTTAGCACGGTCAAATCCTTCAATAAAGCGTTGGAATTTTTTCGCCCCTAATTTTTCATGAAGTCTTGCCTTCTCTTTATAAATTCCTGATACAAACTTTTCTTGTTCTTCTGGTGTTAATCCTTTCGGTATTTCAATATCATCCACATGAAACAGTAATTCATATGTATGTTTTATTTTGCCTATTAGATTATTTTTCATACCTATTCCCCTTTTCGAGGACATATTATATCATATTTTTATTGTTTCGTCAATCAAAAAGAGGCTAAACGCCTCTATATTTGATATTTGTTAAATATAACCCATTCGCTGGAGCTGTTTTTCCACCTATCGATCTATCTTTTTTATTAAGAAAATCATTTACATATTCTGGTGACTCTTTTTCTTCTCCTACTTTTATTAGTATCCCTATCATGTTTCTTACTTGATATCTTAAAAATCCATCTCCTGTAAATGTTATTTTTATAATATCTCCATTTTTTTCTATATCTGCTTTGGTAATTGTTCTTACGCAATTTTCTTTTTCTTTATTTTCTGTAACAAAAGAACGAAAATCATGTTTTCCAATTAAATATTTTATGCCTTTTTTCATAACAGCAACATTCAGTTTATAGTTGTACTGAAAAACATAATTTCTTTTTATTGGGTCATATTCTCCTGTGTTGATATAATAAGTATAAGTTTTTTCTACTACGTTATATCTAGCATGGAAATCATTGGATACAATTTGTGTTTTTATTACATGAATATCATCTGGTAAGTTACTATTCATTGCTCGCTTTAATTTATATTCTGTAATATTTACATCAAGGTCTGCATGCCCACATTGCATTATTGCATGGACACCTTTATCTGTTCTTCCAGAAGAGGTAAAACTTGTTTTTTTTCCGTTATTGATGATTGTTAAAGCGTTTTCAATTTTTTCTTGTATCGTATCTAGACCTGGTTGTGTTTGATATCCTTTATAATTCGTTCCATCATAAGATAGCGTAATTAAAAACCTCATACTTTCACCTCTTTTATATATGTTTATAAATATCTTTAATCATATCACGAATGTCCTTTTGATAATTTATCTTTACTTTTTTTCGTTTTATTGCTTTATATGTGAATAAAACACTATTAGGTACTGCATATCCATTTCTTTTTAAGTAGTCTACTCTCTCATAGCCTTCATTTGTTTCCACTTCATAAAAAATTCTTTTGTTTTTTACAAATAACATTTTTGTTGTGTATTGATATAGAATGTCGGCATCGTTGGTTCCAATGATAATAATTTTATTAAATTGTTCTTTTAGTTTCTTTAATACATTTATTATTCTTTTTTTACTTTTCATATCTAAAAATCGAAATGGATCATCTAAGATGATAATATCAGGATTAGATAATAAACTGATTGCTATTTGAATTTTCTTTTGCTCAGATCTTGATAAAGATGTAATATTTCTGTCTAATAAGTCTTCTTTTAAACCTACTATTTTTAATGAATCTTTTTCTTTTTTATCAATGTTTTTAATTTGTAAATGATAATAATTTATAATATAATTCATTAATTCTTTTACGGTATTTAAATAATTAATCTTTTTAATTTTTTTGTCTACTTTACTAATTGCTTTATAATATTCTAAATAATTATTATTATCTACTGTTACATCATCTATTTTTATAGTCCCTGATGGGAGCTTTTTTAAAGTTAAAATATCTAGTAATTCTTCATACTCTGGTCCAGTGATTCCAATTATATCAGAACTTGATAAAATGGTAGAGAATTCCCAATCTTGTTCATTTATATTTTCTAGTATTACTTCCATATGTTATCCACCATCCTGTCTATATCTAGTTCTATTTTATCCACAACATTATAATCTCTTAGTTTTACGGATAAATCTACCATAAAAGGAAGTTCTAGCCCTAATTTGTTTAAGACATTATCTTTTTCTATTACGGATAAAGGCTCACCTGATAATATAATCCCTTTTTCTCCTATAATATATAAATAGTCACTCTCAAGGGCAATATTTAGATCTGATGTTGTCATAATAATAGATATTTTTGTTTCTAATTGAATGGTGCGCAAAAGATTAATCCATTCTTTTTGCTCTTTTTTATCAAGTTCTACACAGATATCGTCCAAGAATAAAATCTGAGGGGACGCTAACATCTTTTCAGCTAATATGATTTTTATTTTGATAAAATCCGATACTTCGTTAGGGTTTTTCTTTTGATATTTTGTTAATTTATATTTTTTAATTATTTCTTTATAAGTTTCTTTTCTGTCTTCTTCTGTTTTTTTAAATAGTTGAATTGTATAATTTAATTCTTCTTCTACAGTTTCGAATAAAAAAGTCATTTCATCTTGAGGAATGATTACACCTGTGATTTCTTTCCACAGGTTCTGTGGATATTCCTCTATATACATTCCTAATAATTTTATAGTTTGGGGAATTAATATTTCACCCCCTAAAATTCTAATTAGTGTAGTTTTTCCACAATTATTACCACCAGAGATGGTTACAAATTTTCCTGCGTCTATTTGGAAGGAGATATCATCAAACAAATCTTGATAAGTTAAATTAGTTATTTCTAGAAGTTCTTTCATATCCATCCTCCCCACTAAGATTTATTATATAATAAACTGATTAAAAAAACCAGTTTCTATCTGGCTTTTTTCTTTTGTATACGATAAGCACATCGTAATAAAAATTTATCCGATACAAATCTACCAAAAAACTTGGCACATTTCATTTTAAATCCTGGTATTATCAACATTTTCTTTTTAAACATTTGGTCAATTGCATATTTCGCAACATATGTGCTTTTTAATGGTTTGACAGAAAATTTAACTCCTGCTCGTTTATTAAAGTTGGTATCAACTGGTCCTGGACATAAAACAGAAAGATGAACATTTTTCTTTTTCTTTTTTTCTTCATACCATAAAGCTTCAGTTAATTGATATACATATGATTTTGTTGCATAATAGGTACTCATTAATGGTCCAGGCTGAAATGCAGCAGAGGAAGAAACATTTAATATATAACCAGAGTTTCTTTTTTCCATATCTTTAAGATATGATTTAGTTAAAATATGTAGTGCTTTAATGTTGGTGTTTATCATCTCTAATTCTTCTTGTAAATCTGTATCGGTAAAATTACCAAATACACCAAATCCGGCATTATTAATTAAAATATCAATATTTTCTTTTTTAGTTAAAACATATAATTCTTTTGCTTTTTGTTCATTTGATAAATCTGCTACAATTATCGTTACTTTTGTTGGTAGGGCTTCTTGTATCTTCTCTAATTTTTCTCTATCTCTTGCCACGAGAATAAGTTCATATCTTTTTGTAGCTAAATATCTTGCCATATCTAATCCGATTCCTGAAGATGCTCCCGTAATTAACGCTTTCATACAGTACCTCCCATCAGTCTTATTATATAACAAAATAAGTACAAAAAAAAGACACTCTATTATTTAGTGTCCTTTTTTTCTTCTTTTGTTGCTTTTTTAGCAGGTTTTTTCTCTTCTGGTTTAGCTTCATCTACTAATTTTAAAATTACCATTAATGAATTATCTCCACGACGTTCAGATAATTTTAA
>CALVSC010000068.1 GCA_944358855.1 uncultured Bacilli bacterium
AGAAGATATTTTAAAGTATTAATGGAAAACCTTCAAAAACCAGACTTAATCGTTATGGATGGTGGAAAACTACAAATATCAGTTGCCAAAGAAATTATTGATTCTCTAAACTTAAAAATACCAATTATCGGATTAGTAAAAGATGAAAACCATAGAACTAGTTATATTATGAATGATAAATATGAAATATTAAATGTCAAAAAAGATTCTAATTTATTCTTATTCTTTACAAGAATTCAAGATGAAGTTCATAGATATGCAATTACTTATCATAGGAACATCAAAGCCAAAGGCATGTTATCAAGCATCTTAGATGTTGTTCCAGGTATTGGTGAAGTAAGAAGAAAAGAACTATTAAAACACTTTGGTTCCCTAAAAAAACTAAAAGAAGCAAGTGTAGAAGAACTAAGTGAAGTCGTAACAAAAGACGTTGCCGAAAATTTAGCTAAATATTTAAAAGAAATGTAGTATAATGGAAAAAGGAAGGGTGATACTATGAAAAAATTAAATAAAAAGGGTTTTACAATGGTAGAATTACTTGCTGTAATAACAATATTAGGAATTATTTCCGGAATTGCAATTATTTCTGTTTCAGGTTATTTAACATCAACGAGACAAAAAACAATGGAAAATCTTGCAACTACGGCTTATGACGGAATGTTAAACTACATGATAGAAAGAAATGTATTATTAAATCCAAACGAAGTATATCCAGCTGGTGCTGATACGAATCCAGAATCTAACGCAATTACGTTAGAAGAATTATATGATGATGGTAAAATTGATAAACCAAGCAATCCATATAACACTGCTGGAGTATGTGAAGGTTATGTCTATGCCGAAAACAAAAACTCTAAAACAGGTACAATAGATCATGGAGTAGATACTTATAAAGTACATGTTTATGTAAAATGTACAGACGAACATATCGTAAATGAAGTATTTCCAAAAGAATAGGTGATGAACATTGAGTAAAATACATGTAATGGATGAAGTCCTAGCCAATAAAATCGCAGCTGGAGAAGTCGTAGAAAAGACGATGAATGTTGTAAAAGAATTAGTTGAAAATTCAATAGATGCCAAAAGTGACGAAATAAAAATTGAATTAATTGATTCTGGTGTTAAAGAAGTAAAAGTAACAGATAATGGTATAGGAATGGATAGAGAGGATGCCTCTCTAGCTTTTTCTAGGCACGCAACATCAAAGTTAAGGAATCTAGATGATTTATTTAACATTGAATCTCTTGGTTTCCGTGGAGAAGCACTACCATCAATTGCTTCTGTATCTAACGTAGAACTAAAGACTTCAAACGGACAAATTGGTACTTATTTAACAATATCTGGTGGAAAAGACATGAAAGTAGAAGATAGTGATCTTCAACAAGGAACAACAATTACAGTAAAAGACTTATTTTATAATACTCCAGTACGTCTAAAGTATTTAAAAAACCTTTACGTAGAACTAGCTAATATCACAGACTACGTAAACAAAATGGCTTTATCTTATCCTAATATAAAATTTACTCTAATCAATAACGGAAAAATACTATTAGATACAGATGGTAAAGGTGACTTACGCAAAGTAATTTATCAAATATATGGTGCCGAAGTAACGAAAAAAATGGTAGAAGTAGAAGGAGAAAATGACGATTACTATATTCATGGATATATATCATTCCCTGAAATGCAAAAAAGTAATCGTAATTCTATGACTACATTAGTAAATGGTAGAGTAATTAAAAATAATGAACTAAATAAAGTAATTACAGATGCTTATCACACTTATATACCAAAGGATAAGTTTCCAATTATTGTTTTAAATATCGATGTGGATCCAATACTAATTGATATTAATATTCATCCAACAAAAATGGATATAAAGTTTTCTAAAATGGACACTTTAAAAGAATTACTATATGAACTAATCTCTAAACAACTAGAAAAACTAACCTTAATACCCGATGTTGGAACAAGAACAGAACAAGGTTTAAGAGAAACAACTATTCCTTTATATCAAGCATTTCATAAAGAAGAAGAAATAAAACAAGAACCTTCTTACGAAGAACAAACACTAGACTTTTCTATTGCCGATACTCCCCCAGAAGAAAAGAAAGAAGAAGAAAAAAGCAAAACAATAGAAGAACCATTTACCGAGGAACAAAAAATAGCTAGAATAAAACCAATGATTCCTAGAGGAGTAGTCTATTTAACCTATATTATTGCCGAAAATGAAGATGGTATGTATATTATCGACCAACATGCTGCTGCTGAAAGAATCAACTATGAAAAAACACTAAAATCACTAAAAGAAAGAAAACAACCAGTAGACTTACTAATACCAATTAGAATAGAACTACCAAAAAATGAATATTTAATTGTAACTAGTCGTTTTGATATTTTAAAAGAATGTGGTTTTATTGCAGAAGAGTTTGGAGAAAATACGATTATTATTAGAAGTTATCCAAGTTGGATTCCCGATAATATTGCCGAAGAATCAATTCGTAAAGTAATCGATATTATTTCCACCAAAGAAAACTTCGACTTTGACCAATTTGTATGGAGAATGGCTGCAACGATAGCTTGTCGTATGTCAATTAAAGCTAACGACTATCTTTCATATGAAGATCAAGTATGGTTACTAGATAATCTAAGATATTGTGAGAATCCTTTTACTTGTCCTCATGGAAGACCAACCATTATTACATATACGAAATATGAGTTAGAGAAGCTTTTCAAGCGTGTTATTGACTAAAATTTAAAAAAGTGGTATAATATCCCAACAATTGAAAGGGGTATGATACTATGACAAAGGTGGCGTATCAAGAAGTTTATCCATTTACCACAGAAAATATTCAAGGATATATGACTGGTATGGATATAGCTGACAAAGAAGTTTTAACAGTTGGTTCTTCTCTTGATCAAGCATATAATGCATTAGCATTAGGAGCCAAAAGAGTAACAGTATTAGATTTAAACAAAAACACTCAAAAATATTGTGAGATGAAATCTCGCTTAGTTCTGTCACGAAAAAGAAAAGATTTATATGCTGCTGTAATGCGTGAAAGAAGTAATATGGAAAGTCAAGGAATAATGTATTCTAAAGAATTGTTTGCTGCAGATAGAGTTGAAACATTAAACTATTACTTGCAAAATGATAAAGCTTATGCAAAATTACGTCAAAGGTTAACAGAACCTGGAGTATTGTCAATAGTTGAAGGAAATATTTTTAGTATGAATGAAGCAATCGGAACCCAAAAATTTGATAGAATCTGTCTTTCTAATGTATTGCAAGTACTAGATTATTTTAAAGATAAAGATGAAAGTGCCTATGATATGTTAGAACGACAATTTCCAAATTGGATTTCTCATCTAAATCAAGAAGGAGTTTTGCAACTTTTCTATCTATATTCTTTTGCTCCAAAGGATATTACACAACCAGACAATACGAACGTAGGATATGATTTATCAAAAGTAGTAAAGACAATTAGAAAAACAACCCCTGCAACAGAAGGAAGCTTAGATATTACATTCTTTGATAGTTGTACAGGAGTAAAATTCACAACAGATGCAGCAGTATTATACACAAAAAGAAGGTAGATATATGAAACCAATCATTGTAATTGTAGGACCAACTGGAGTAGGAAAAACAAAACTAAGTATTGAACTAGCCAAAAAATTAAATGCTAATATTATAAATGGAGATTCTGTATCTGTTTATAAAAAATTAAATATTGGAAGTGCAAAACCAACAGAAGAAGAACAAAATCAAGCGCCACATTACTTAATCGATATAAAAGAACCAACCGAAGAATATAGTGTTTATGACTATCAACAAGATGTAAGAAAATTGATTGATGAATTTCAAAAACAAAACAAAAGAATCATTATTGTTGGAGGAACGGGACTTTATATCAAAGCAGCATTATATAACTATGTTTTTACTCAAGGAACAACAAATAAAAGCTATGAAAATTTATCTAATGAAGAACTACTAGCAAAAATAAAACAATATGATGAAGGAATAGACATCCATCCAAATAATAGGAAAAGACTAGTTCGTATGTTAAACAAATTAGAAAATAATGAACCAGTGACAAATGAAAAAGAAAAATGTCTTTATAATATAGAAGTAATCGGCCTTACAGCACCTAGAGACATTGTATATAAGCGAATTAATCAAAGAGTCGATAAAATGTTAGAAAATGGTCTATTAGATGAAATAAACAGTTTAAAAGATGAATACAAAAACTCCAGAGTACTAAATACTGCGATTGGTTATAAAGAATTTAAAGATTATTTTAAACAAAACAAAACTTTAGAAGAAGTAACAGACGAAATAAAGAAAAATTCTCGTCATTACGCAAAAAGACAATACACCTTTTTTAATCATCAATTTACCACTACCTGGTATAATACAAATTTTTCTAACTTTAATGAAACCATAGACAACATTTATCAAGATATTATAAAAAAAGAAGCTTAAATTCTAAGCTTCTTTTAATTCGCTATAAATATTTTCATTAAAGATATGTTCTGTTTGTTCCTGTGCCAAAAGAGTAGGAGTATCAATCAAGAAAAATTCATGACTCAACATATTTTCCCCCGTATCTGTAACCGGATCATCCCAGGTAAGATCTAAATGATACCATCCCTGATTAACATGTACGGCATTCCAAACATGATCTTCACTAGAAATTTTATAACT
>CALVSC010000069.1 GCA_944358855.1 uncultured Bacilli bacterium
ATGGTGTCCCCGGGCAGAGTCGAACTGCCGACCTATCGCTTAGGAGGCGATTGCTCTATCCTACTGAGCTACGAAGACATAAAAGAAGATTAACTTCTTTTACAAATACAATCATTACTCTTATAAAGATCTTCTATTTTATCTATTGTTATTTTACCATTTTCTATTAATTGTTTATTACCTGGTTCTATTTCTATTAATTTGTCTGTATCTATTTTTTTATAATTAATATTTGTAGTACTTGTAAGTGTTTTGTTTTTAATATTAATATTATGTTTATAATAATCTAGATCTTTATATTCTTTATATAACTCTTCTATTTTTTCTTGGTATAGTTCTAAATCATCTTTTGTGCCTACTGTTACTTTTTCTATTGTTTTTAGATTCGTAACGTAGTTATTTTTGTATGTAATGATATATTTTGCTTGTATTGTTGTGCCTTCGATTGGTTTTACAGTATTACTACATATTAGTGTTCCATCTTCTTTAGCACATCCAGTTAATAGTATTAATAGTAATAATGGTATTATTATTTTTTTCATATTACACTTCCTGTATTACGGTAATAATCATTGGACGAGTTCCCGTTTCTTGATAGAAGAATTTACCTAAATGGTCTCTTACTTCATTTTTTATTTTAGCGTAGTCTACTCGTTTGGTATTTAATTCAATATTTTCTTCGATTGAAGTCTTGGCTAATTCTTTTGTGTGCTCTAATAAGTCTTGACTTTCTTTTACATAGACAAATCCTCTTGTTAGTATTTCTGGTCCACCTAATATTTTCTTCGTTTGTTTATCTAGAGTACAACTGATAATTACAATACCGTTTTCTCCTAACATTTCACGATCTTTTAATACTAAGTTACCAATATCTCCTTGACTTTTTCCATCAATTAATATTTGGTCTACTTCGACATGTTCTTTTGTATCTATTAATTTACCTTTTACAAATTCAACGACATCACCGTTTTCTTTTAAGATAATATTTTCTTTTGGAATACCAATTTCTTCTGCTACTTCAGCGTTAGCATATTGATTTCTATATTCTCCTTTTACAGGGAAATAGTATTTTGGATTCATTAAGTTAATCATTAACATTAAATCTTCACGTGATGCGTGATGTAATAAGTGCTTTTTACTAGATAATCCAACAGCGTTTGCTCCAAGCATAGCGATTTCATCCATGATTAGGGCTGTACGTTTTTCTATTCCAGGATATGGTGGCTCTGTAATAAAGATAGTATCTGTTTCTTTTATCTTTATATATTTATCATACCCTTTAATAATTCTTTCTAGGTTATTAAATGGTTTTTCTTTTTCGTCGGATATTAATACAACTGTATCTTTATTTTCTAAGTCGTTTAGAGAACCAATTTTTGATTTGTCAATTTTTAAATATCCTTCGTCTGCTGCTTTAGATATCATTTCTTGTAGACCTTTACCCATGATTACAATTTTTCTATGTGTCTTAGATACTTCATTAAATACTTCTTGAATACGAGCGTAGTGAGCAGGAAAGATAGTAGCAATAATTCTATTTGGATTTTTTGCTAGTACTTCACGAATAAAACCTGCTACTCTGTTATTTGGAGAAGTATGACCTATTTTTTCAGCATAGAAAGATTCGGCCATTAAACATAATACGCCTTGTTTTCCAACGTATGCTAGTTTTCCAATATCTGTTTTATATGGTCCTTGCATGGTTGCATCAAAGACAAAGTCACCAGTATAAACAATCGCTCCATCTGGTGTATATAACACATAGCATACAGCATCTGGAATTGAATGAGTTACACTGATTGGGAAAATAGAATTTTTACCAAAGTTTATTTTTGTATGTGGTTTAATTTCAATTAAATTTGCTTTTTTATATTGATTTGGTTCTAAATCATTTTTTACCATTTCTAAAGTTAATTTGGTACCGTAGACAGGAATTTTAGGTAGCGCATCTATAATATCTGGTATTGCTCCCATATTACTTTCATGTCCATGTGTTAAAAAGATTCCTTTAATATTTTTTTTATTTTTTATTAAATAGTCAAAGTTTGGAATAATATAGTCTATTCCTAAATTAATATCATTATCGTATTTTAATCCAGCATCAAAGACAAAAATATCTTTATCTACTTTTACGATATACATATTTTTACCGTTTTCATTTAGTCCACCTAGACTAAATATTTTAATTTTACTCATATTTATCTCCTTTCTTATTTTTTAAACCGCACTTAAATTAAATAAATTCTTTTCCCCTTTTGGCACTAGGATATTATAGCATGTTTTTTACTTTTTCTCAAATTTACTTTTTAATAGCAAGTTTTTCAAGAGCTTTTTTAGCAGCTTCTTGTTCTGCTTCTTTTTTAGAACTACCTACACCTGTTCCATAGACAATATCATCAATTTCTACTTCGACTGTAAATTGTCTATTGTGGGCTGGGCCTTCTTCTTTTATTAAATTATAAATTAAACTTTTTTGTGTTGTTTGTATATACTCTTGTAAAGCACTTTTATAATCACTAAAAAAAGTAATGTTTGGATCTTTAATATAAGGAACTATAACATTTAAAACTGTTCGTCTTGCAGTTGCATAACCTAAATCTAAATAGATTGCTCCCGTTAGAGCTTCAAAAATATCTGCAACGATGGCTTTTTTAAATTTTCCTCCTTCTTTTTCTTCTCCGTGGCCTACTCTAATATACTCATTTAATCCTAAAGACATAGAATACTCATATAAGGCGTTTTCACAAACATAACTAGCACGTACTTTCGTCATTTCGCCTTCTGTTTCTTTCTCATTTTTATATAAGTAGTCTGCTACTACTAAATCAACAACAGCGTCTCCTAAAAATTCTAGACGTTCATAGTCTTGTTTCGCTTTATGCTCATTGGCATAAGAACTATGAGAAAAGGCTGTTATATATAAGTCTTTGTTTTTAGGTTTTATTTTAAGTTTTTCAAATAATTCGTCCATAATATCACCATACTAAGTATAACAAAAATAATGAAATTAGTATACTTATAATTGCTATTTTTAGGGTATTATAGTAAAATGAAATATGTATTAAAGGTACATGGTGATGTTATGAAAAGAGTTTTGATTGGTCTTATTCATTTGTACCAAAGAATACCTGGAAGATTTCATTATAGTTGCAGGTTCATTCCAACTTGTTCCAACTATATGATAGAAGCAATTGAAGTTCATGGAGTCTGTTATGGTGTTTTTTTAGGTATAAAGAGAATACTGAGATGTAATCCTTTTTGTAAAGGGGGATTCGATCCAGTACCTAAACCTAAAGTGAGGAGAAAAAAGAATGAAAAGAACGAATAGAAAAAACTTGTTATTATTATTAATATTATTTATTACCCTTATTTTTACAACAACTGGTTGTAAACAAGATGATATGGATGATATACAAATATTAGTTACGGATTATCCGAACGAATATATTACTGAAAAATTATATGGTGATAGAGCTAGTATTAGTAGTGTTTATCCGGACGGTGTTGATGTTACTACTTATGAAATTAGTAGTAAACAAAAAGATGATTTTAGTCATTACGATTTATTTATTTATAATGGATTGGTAAAAAGAGATAGTGATTTGGCATTTGAGTTGTTAGACTTAAATCCTAATCTTAAAATTATTGATTCAGCTTATGTTTTAGAAATGGAAAACTCGCCTGAAGAGTTATGGTTAAATCCCTCTAGTTTACTTATGATGTCATTAAACGTACGTCAGGGATTAGAAGAATATATTAGTAGCAATTATATTAAACGTGAAGTCGAAGAAAATTATGAAAAATTACAACTTGAGTTATCAGAGTTAGATGCTGAATATCGTTTAGCAGTTGAAAATGCTAGTAGTAAAGATATTATCGTTGCGGATAAGAGTTTGTTATATTTAGAAAAGTTTGGTGTTAATGTTACATATCTTGGTAAAGATGCTACTCCTAAAGAAATAGAAGATGCTCAAGATTTAGTAGATAGTGGTGATATTAGTTATATTTATAGTTTTTCTGGTGATAAACTAAATAGTACGATTCAAAAGTTTATGAAAGATAATAGTGATTTAAAGAGACAGAATTTACATAAATTAGTTAATTTAAGTGATAGTGATCGTGATAATAATTTAGATTATATTAATATTATGACCAATAACTTAGATTTACTTAGACAAGAATTATATCAATAAAAAAACTGATTTCAAATAATCAGTTTTTTTTATACATTATTTAATACATTTATATCTTCATTTAGTAGTTGTACTAAGATGTTTATATTATAATTATTAAATCTATCTTGTATTAAGTTAATTGGTACATAGAATAGTTCTATACGATTTAGTAATAGTTCATCTATATTTTCAACGTTTATAGATTTTAAATAGTCTATTACTTTTGAAACATTACTTTTTTGAGTTAAAAAGTAAAATATTTCACTGTCATCATTAATTTCTGTTATTTTTTCTATGGTTTCTTTTTTGATTCCGTGTTCTAATAAGAAGTTCATATTACACCTCTTCCCATTTTATTGCTTGTGATACTGCTTGTTTTACTCTATCTTTTTCATCTGATGACATAATTTTTTGATATTCAATTGCATATAGTAAACTATTTAGACTATGTCCACGTTTTTCTCTACATAAGCTATCGTAGATTCTTAATACTTTAAGTTTTGATATTTTT
>CALVSC010000070.1 GCA_944358855.1 uncultured Bacilli bacterium
AAAAGTAAGAATCTCAACTAAAGAAAAAAGAGATTTATTAAAAAATGCTAAAGCTGCTTAAGCAGTTTTTTTTTGCACAAAAAAAGCATCTTACGATGCTACTGACATGTATATCCACCACTCATTAATCTTTGACTAACACCATCTCTAGTATCTGTAGATGCAAATTCTACATTCGCAAAACTATTACTAGTATGAAGTGCTGTTAAAGTTGCTGGATTAAATGTTGTAAAATCAACAGCCATCTTAGCAGTATAACCATCTACAACATTTGGTGTTGAACTAGCAACTGGTGTTTTCTCAAGTAAATAACCAGTAATTGGTGTTTGCATTAAATTAGATAATGACGTATCTAAACTAACAATACTTGCAGGTGTTGCAGTAACTGGAGTTGTTGCTTTAATATCTTGAATCTTCTCATAATATTTTAAAGTTCCCGTATCTAAAAACTGAAAATTATAAGTAGTAGTAACTAACGTACCATCCACAGCATTAGTATTTGTAAAAGAACAACTTAAAGCAAGTGGATTTGCAGTTGTAGTCTGTTCTTCTTCTACTTTTTCTTGTCTTTGTTCAGAAACAACCTTAGTATCTTCTCCTCCACGACTACTCAACATATTGGTAATACTTGGATAACATAAACCTAAAGAAATAGAAAAAACACCAATAATAGCTAAAAAGTAAGCTGGTTTCCTACTGGTTTTCTTTTCAAAAGTTGCTGCCTTCTCTAATTCTTGCAAATTAAGAACTTGTGTTCTTGTTAATTCTTCTAATTCTTCTTTTGATTTTTTTCTACGTCCCATTTGCATCACCCTCTACTATTTTCATTATAGTAAAATTCTAACAAAATAGCAAACAAAAAATAGTTATTTCTAACTATTTTTCTTCTTAGCATCAAATTTTTTACGCTCTTCAGTATTTAATATTCTTTTTCTTAATCTAATGAAATTAGGGGTAACCTCTACTAACTCATCAGAATTAATATAATCTAGAGCATATTCCAATGTAATTGGACGAGGTCTTTTCAATACAACAGTATGATCACTACCAGCAGCACGAGTATTGGTTAATTGTTTACCTTTAACAACATTAACCGCTAAATCATTATCACGATTACACTCACCAACTATCATACCTTCATATACTTCTGTTCCTGGTTCGATAAACATGGTACCACGATCTTCTAGGTTACCTATAGAATATGCAGTAGCATTACCATTTTCCATAGAAACTAAAACACCAAGTTTTCTCTCCCCAACTTCCACGTTTTCAACAGGCATATATTCTTTAAAACTATGAGACATAATTCCATATCCCTTTGTTAAAGTCATAAAATCGGTAGAAAAACCAATTAACCCACGAGATGGAATAGTATATAAAAGTCTTGTTTGACCATTAACATTAGTCATGTTTTCCATATGAGCACCACGTAAACCTAATTGTTCAATAACAGTTCCAACTGAATCGTCTGGAACATCAATTTGTAATTCTTCATAAGGTTCATACTTAACGCCATCTTTTTCTTTAATAATAACTCTTGGTTTAGAGACTTCAAGTTCAAAACCTTCACGACGCATATTTTCTATTAAAATACTTAAATGTAATTCACCACGTCCACTAACAATATAACTATCATTAGTATATGGTTCTACTTTCAAACTAACATCTCTTTGCGTTTCACGTACTAAACGTTCTTCAATCTTACGAGCAGTAACAATCTTACCATCACGTCCTACCATAGGAGAAGAGTTCGCACCAAATGTCATTTGTAATGTTGGCTCATCAATATGTAATAGTGGTAAAGGTAAAATATTATTAACATCACATAAAGTTTCCCCAACAGAAATATCACTAAGTCCTGCAACCGCAACAATATCTCCAGCCTCAGCACTCTCTATTTCAATACGTTTATATCCATAAAAACCAAATAATTTTTGAATTCTAAATTGCTTTGTAGAACCATCTAATCTACAACAAGTAACCATTTCACCAGTTTTAATTTTACCATTATGAACACGACCAATACCAATTCTTCCTACAAATTCATTATAATCAAGTAAAGCTGGTTGAAATTGTAAAGGTTTTGTACTATCTCCCTTAGGAGCAGGTATTTCTTCTAAAATAGTATCAAGGATTTCACCAAATCCCTCGGTTTGAGTACTCAAATCATCACTATAAGAACATGTACCATTTAAAGCAGACGCATAAATAACTTTAAAATCTAATTGATCTTCACTAGCACCAAGTTCAATAAATAAATCCAACACTTCATCAACAACTTGACTACACCTAGCACTAGGTTTATCTACTTTATTAACAACAACAATTGGCTTAACATGTGCTTCAAACGCTTTTTTCAATACAAATCTAGTTTGTGGCATAGCTCCTTCATAAGCATCGACAACTAAGATAACACCATCAACCATATTCATAATACGTTCAACTTCTCCACCAAAATCAGCATGACCTGGTGTATCTAAAATATTAATACGTACACCTTTATAATCTAATGCTGTTGTCTTAGCCAAAATAGTAATACCACGTTCTTTTTCCAAATCATTAGAATCCATAGAAAAACTAGTAACATCTTCATTATCACGAAACATACCAGAATGTTTCAATATTCCATCAACTAATGTTGTTTTTCCATGGTCTACATGCGCAATAATTGCTACATTTCTTTTATTCATAATACATCACACCTCTTTACGTCGCTCCCAATTATAACACATAATAAAAAAAAATACTAGAGTTTTCTAATATTTTATTTAACCTTCTGAACAGCGTTATCTTCCTTAACTTTTACTGGTGTACCTGGTTCACTATAATCATAAGTCTCTAAAGATTCATTATATACTTTCTTTGCTTCTACGGGTTCATCATTTACAAACCATACATCATATCCACCAGTCTCAGAACCATTACCATATTTTTTAGTAAAATTCTCTATTGTATATACAGAATAACCATCAGGAATCGTAATAGAACCTCCATCAATATCTTCTGCATCAATAAGACCTGTCAACCAATAACGTTCAAAAAACATATGTTCACCAACATCAAAATATTTTTCTTCATCAGTTACAATTTGCTCACTCTTTACCTCATCTTCTTTATTTTCAGGATTACTAGAAGCATTACCACACCCTGCTAGAGAAAAACAACTTAAAGTTCCAACCAACCCAAAAATAGCCAAATTACGAACTCCTGTTTTCATTCAATCATCTCCGTTTCAAAATAGTATAAAAGATTTAATTATTTTTATCAACTATAAATTTCTTTATTTTTTTATATAAATACCAAACTATAAATAAACATAATAATATTTTAATAGGAATTTTTAACCAAGAGATTTTAGCACTAACATATATCCAACCATTTCCTAATGTATAACCTAAATATACAAATAATAATGTCCAAGGAATAGATCCAATAATAGTAAAAAACAAAAACTTCCAAAAAGACATTCTCATAATACCAATGGGTAAAGAAATAAGAGTTCGTATAATAGGAAAATTACGTCCAATTAACGCTCCAAACATACCATATTTAGAAAACCACGAATCACTTCTTTCTAAATCTTCCTCTTTCATAAAAAAATATTTACCAAATTTTCGAATAAAACCTCTACCACCAAAATACCCCATAAAATAAATAATAACAGCGCAAAAAACACTACCTAAAAGTCCAACTATAAAAGCTCCCCAAAAAGAAAAAATACCTCTACTTGCTAAAATACCACCAGTAGCTAAAATAGCCTCACTAGGAATAACAATAACAACTGCTTCTAAAACCATTCCTAAAAACATTCCTAAATAACCAAAATTTTCAATTAAAGACAAAATAAATTCACTCATACTAAATTATATGAAAAAAGAATTAGATATTTTCTAACTCTTCTATATATTCATATAATGTATGGTAACTCTTTTTCCCTAACTTTTCTAATTCTTTACTATGTTCTTTCATAATTGCTCCATGATAGGAACTTAACATTTCATAATCATTAATACTATCCCCTATTACATATAAATCTTTCCTATAACAATCAGCATGAACTAACAACTTTTCCAACGCTTCTTTTTTATTAGCTTTAATATTAATTATATTAATATGTTCACTACTTAAATAAGCATAAAAATTTAAATCAACTAATTCATCTACAACCTTTTGAGCCTCATGCCTTCTATTATTAATAATACCAACCACTCTAACACAATCATCCATATTATTAGTTTCATTATAACCATCATCTAAATAATAGGAAAACTGATATTTTTCTAAAACTGGTATTATTTGTATAATATCTTCTTTTGTTAAGGAAACAGTAGAAAAGCAATAATCCATAGAATCAAATATTTTAGCACCATCTAAACATATTAAATAATGATAAGGAATTTCATATTCATTCAACAACACTTTAATATTAGAATAATTTCTCCCTGTAACAATACCAAATAAGTTACCTTGTTTCATAAAACGACGAATAGCCTCTACATTTTTGATAACTACATCTTTATCTTTAACATATAACGTTCCATCAAAGTCACTAGCAAGTACCTTCATAGTATCACATCCTAATCTAATTATATAAAATTTAAAAAAAGAAAAAAAGTGTTGACAATAACAATATATTTGATATAATTGTAAATGTCTACTGAT
>CALVSC010000071.1 GCA_944358855.1 uncultured Bacilli bacterium
AGATGATTTAGATGAAAAGAAATTAAATGGTGATATATAAAAAAACGATAAATTAATTTTTATCGTTTTTATATGGTATTCTAAAATAAAATGTAGAGCCTTTATTTGGTATTGATGTTACACCATAGTCAAAGCCATGAAGTTCTAGGGCATTTTTTACTATTGATAGACCTAGACCAGTACCAATTAAGTTTCGTTTATGTTTTTTCTTATTTTTATAATATTTATCCCAGATATAAGGTAGATCTTCTTCTTTTATACCTTTACCAGTATCTTTTATTTCTACTAAGATATTATTTTCTTCTTTTATAATATTTACAATAACTTTATTATCTGATCCAGTATAATTTATGGCATTATTCATTAAGTTATAGATTACTTGTTCTAGTTTCTTTTTATCAGCATTTATCATTAACTTTTTCTCTTGGTGATTAAATTCGAATATATAATTTTCTGTTTCTTGTAATACTTTGTATCTATGTATAATATCTTTTATTAATTCTACTAAGTCGAAGTCTGTTTTTTCTATTTTATTGATATTTGATTGCATACTAGATAGTTCTAATATATCATTGACAAGAATTGTTAATCTATCTACTTCACTAATAATAATTTCCATATCTTCTTTTTGTTTTTTCTTATCTTTTGCATGTAATTCTGTACTCATTTCGGCATAAGCTTTTATCATCGTTAATGGTGTTTTTAAGTCATGTGATACATTAGCCATTAAATCTTTTCTTAGTTCTTCTGTTTTTTCTAGTTCACCTTTTGCATAATTTAGTGTTGTTGCCAGTTCATTTAGTTCTTCTATATCTTCTTTTGTTTCAAAAGATACATTAAAGTTTCCTTTTGCTAAGTTTTTAGCAGCTGTATTCATTTCAACAATAGGTTCTGATATATGATGAGAAATAAAATAGGCAATTACAAATGATAATAATAAAACAATAATTGTTACATAAATTAATTGAGTTCTAATAATTTCTACTGTACCATCTATTGGATCCATAGAAGTATTAATAAATGCGTAGTTTTCATTATCTAACTTAATTGCTTGTATAAGTGTATGGTTATCATACATGGGATTTATTAATTCATATGTTTGTCTTGTTTTATTACTTCTTATAAAATCTTTTTTATATTCTAGATTTTCTTCTTTACCTGTTACACATCCTTTACCAAAATAAGTAGATGCATATAATGTATTTATTTTTTCGTTTACTACTTCAACACAGACACCACGATTCATTGCTTCACGATCTATGATGGAAGCGATGTTTTCGTTGTTTTTATATCTTTCTAGAGTGTTTGCTACTTGAGCGATGTCTTTCGTTTTACTGAAACGATAAAATTGATTTAAAAAAAGGACTTGGAATATCCATAGGAATCCAAGTATTAATAATGAAAAAATTAAAAAATATTGCCATATTTTTATATGAAGACTATTCTTCTTCATTTTCCTCTATAAATTTATAACCAGTACCACGTACTGTTACGATGTGGTTACGATATTTTCCTAAGTTGTTTCTTAACATTTTAATGTGGGTGTCTACTGTTCTATCATCTCCAAAGTAGTCATAGCCCCATAACTTAGATAGTAATTGTTCTCTTGATATAGCAATATTTTTGTTTTTAATTAGGTAGGTTAGGATTTCAAATTCTTTCGGAGTAATATTGATTAGTTTATTATCAATTTTTAAGGTATGAGCGGAAAAGTTAAGTTCGAGAGTATTGAGTTTATATATATTGGGTAAATTTTGGTTAGAACGATTATATATGGCTTTTAATCTGGCTATTAACTCTTTTGGTGAGAATGGTTTAGTTAAATAGTCATCAATTCCCAGTTCGAATCCACGAAGTTTATCTACTTCTTCTTCTCTTGCTGATAGTACAAGAGTAGGAATTCTTTTCTTATCTGGAAGTTTTTCAAGCATTGTATAACCATCCATTTCTGGCATCATGATATCTAGTACCATAATGTCATAAGCATTATTTTCTAGCTTTTCTAAAGCTTCTATTCCGCTTGCTGCTTCATCGGTAGTAAAATGATTGGCAGCACAATATTCTTTAATGACGTCTCGTATTCTTTTTTCGTCATCGACAACTAATACTTTCATTGAAATCCCTCCCTGTAGTAATATTATACAGGAAAATGTGTATTTTTAGTGAAATATTGGCTATTTTAGATATTTTTTTACTTTTTTTAAAGAATAGAAGGTAACAACTAAGACATTTATAGAAATTGCGATTATAAGACCATATAATCCAATCTTTAATAACGATAATATTACTAATAATATTGATCTTGTGATTACTCCTAATAAAGTAGCAATCATGGCATCTTTACTTTTACCAAGGGCATCTAATGTAGAGGATAGGGGAGATTGTATATATTGAAATAGACAGATTGGAGCTAATATTCTTATATAATTTATTCCTTCACTTGTATTATAGATTAATTTTAGGGGGATTTCTGGTATTAACATAAAAAATATAGTGGCAGGGATTCCAATACAAAGAGAATAAAAAATGGCTTGTTTTACTTTTCTTTTTACATAAGAATAGTTTTTTCTTTCATATTCTTTGGCAACTACTGGTAATAAAGCTTGGGATATGGCCATAGTAAAAAAAGAAGGTAACAATAAAAGTGGCATTACATATCCTGATAAAATACCGTATTCTCTTGTGATAAAAGAAGATGAGTAATTACAATATAGAAGAGATGTTGTTAAAAGAATGGGTTCTAAAAAATAACCGATGCTTCCTATTAATCTTCCTGTTGTTGTAGGAATACCAATCGAAAGAGATTCTTTCATATAATCTTTTCTAGGCTTAAGATCGTTTTTTGTTATTTTTATGTTTTTAGGTAAGAATAGAATTAATATAATAATGGATGTTAATTCACTAATAACGTTAGATAATATAATAAAACATACGGCATATTCTATTCCTTTAGGTAAAAAATAAGGTATACCAATTATCATTAGTAATAATCTTACAATATCTTCTGTAATATTTGATATTACATGAGGTAACATTTGTTCTTTACCAAAAAAATAACTTCTGCATATACTAGATAAAGAAGTAAAGGGAATGACTAGAGAGATTGCTAAAAGAGGAAGATAAGTTTTAGGATTATGAAGAAGATTTGATAGAGGATGAGAAAAAATAATTATAAAGCCAATTAATAATATATTAATAATAAAGGTAATTGGTAAAATAGAAAAAAATAAACGTTTATTATTTTTGGTGTTTTCAGCAATTAATTTCGATAAAGCAGTAGGTAGACCAAATTGACCTAGTCCTATAAATAAAGAAAAAGTGGGAAGAATTATCATATATAGTCCTAATCCTTCTGTACCGATTAATCTAGACATTACTATTTTTATAATCATACCTAATACTTTGGTTAATAGACCACCTACGATAAGAATAAGAATTGATTTTATAAATTTTTCTTTCATAGTTCATTATATGTTTTTTTTTAATTAATTTTAAAAAATACCTTTAAAAAAAATATATTTATGGTATGATGTATATAAAGATATTTCAAAGAGTTAACTGTCTAATTTTGTAAAGCGAACAAATGTAAAAGATTGTAAACTTTTTTTGTAAATGAGGACAGAAAAAGAAGAAAATGTTCTTTCCTGCATTCTTCTTTTCTATGGAGTATGGTAGACTAGTTTTAGAGGTGGAAATAATGAACGGATTGATTAATTTTTTAACAACAGAAGAAATGTTGGTGGTGTATGGACTGATTGCTGTCGCATCCGTTTTATATTTTGTTGTATATATGTATGATAAGACTTCTGCAAAGAGAAAAATGAGACAAAATACTAGAGAACTTCGCAAGATTGCTTTAGAAGATGATGTTAAGGAAGAAGAAGTTGTTAGTGAACCTGTGCTTGTTCCAATTGAAGAAAAAAAGGAAGAGGTAAGTGCAACAGATTCTTTAGTGTTAGAACCTATTTTAGAACCTGTTTCAGAAGTTAAAATAGATGATAATCAATTAGAAGTTAATAAAGTAGAAGTTCCAAAGGAAGAAAAAGTAGAAGAGCAAAGAGAAGTTGTTGTAGAAAGTCCTATAGTTCAAGAAGTTGTAGAAGAAAAGGCTCCTGTTGTTGAAGAAGTTTCTAGTGATGGAGAATTACAATATACTAGTATTGAACCTAATCAAAGCGAAGCTCAAGCAGAGTTAATGAGATTAACAGAAACATTAGAAAAAGCAGAGGAAGAAGTTAAGAATATAGATTTAACAGCTTTTGAGGAAGAACAAGAGCAGAATGCTATTATTAGTCTAGATGAGTTAATGACTCGTGGTAAAGCAATGTATGAAAGTGGAGAATTAGATAAATTAGAAGATGAAGGTAACGAACCTATTAGTTTACAAGATTTAGAAGAAAGAATGAAACAGTCTCGTGATGTTGTTCAAGAAGTAAAAGTAGAAGAACCTGAACAAATGAAGTTAGATGATTTTGTTTCTGCTCCTACAACTGAAAATGTTCAAGTTGTTAGTCCAGTTACTACTAATAATAATGAATTATATGAACATAAAACATTTAAGAGTAGTCCAGTTATTTCTCCAGTATTTGGTATTGAGAAACCAGTGACTAGAGAAGAGTCAGACATTACATTAGAGAATACAGCTAATTATGAAAAACTAGA
>CALVSC010000072.1 GCA_944358855.1 uncultured Bacilli bacterium
CATTTTGCTTCATCCTTTTCTTTATACTTTTCTCCAAAAGCACGCATAGAGTCCAGTACACTTTTTAATTCTTTTCCTTTTACTGTTAGAGAGTATTCTACCTTAGGGGGTACAACAGGATAAACTTTTCTATTAATAATTCCATCTTTTTCTAAATCTCGTAGGTTTTCTGTCAATACTTTTGCAGATATTCCCACTACACTTCTAGTTAGCTCATTATATCTTTTGGTACCTGTTAATAAGTCTCTTAGTATTAGTATTTTCCATTTGTTTGCTATGATAGATGCCGTATACTCTACTGGGCAATTTGTATATGTTTTGGCCATAGTAGCACCTCCTAAAATTATTATATACAATTACTCTCTTTTTGGACAGTACGTACTTTTTGGTAAGTATCAAAAAAGTGACTTGGTCACTTTTAGTTTTTAGGGAAAAAGAAATCAGCTGTCATTTCTAGATAGTTATGTCCACTATAATTTGGATATTTTCTATCTACTTTTTCTATCATTTCTTCACTTGTAACAGAAGTTGTTGCGATAGCAATTATATCTTCTATATATGCTATTTTTTCTTTTACAGCATTGATATCTTCTGGTATATAGTGTGATGTTAAAATTAAGTTGTAATTTTTCTTTATATATTCTTTTAGTGTTTCTACTATCTTTTTAGCATGACTCACTCCAGCAATGATAGAATGGCAATTACTACCTAACATATGAGTATATATAGAATTTATTTCTGGTATTTCTATATCATAGGCATCTTCTGTTGGAATAATATTCATTTTAATGTCTGCAATTTCTATTGTTTTTTGTTCTATATAATCAGTAATGTGATGAATATTATTATCAAAAGATTCTCCAAAAGTATTTGTAAATTTATCGATTAAGTCTTTTCCACCTTCTTCATGACCAAATTGATCAGCATGATGAGTTGAATACTTTTTCGTGTTTTCTAAGAATGTTCCTCCAGCCATATGATAAGCAAGTAATATCCCTTCTACTTTAATATTTAAACTCATTAAATATTCTTCTAATTCTTTATTACTTTCATAAAAAGATGGAGATTCTATTACTACTCCTTTTTTATTTTTTTCTAAAATAATTACTTGGTCATCAATAGCATCTTTTGTATTGTAATTATGTACTTTCATTGTTTTAAAATCATATACTAAAACTTTTCCTTTATTTAAATTTATTGTATTATATTTCATTTTATATTCCTCCTATATACAAAGATTTGTGCACTTTTTCTTTGATAATTTTATTTTATGATATTATTTTATTTTTTGTAAGAATGCACTTTTTTGTTATATAGTTACTTTTTGGTAGGAATTTAGAGAATACCATTTAAATAATCTGTTAATCAAAGAAAAAGTAGATATGATTTTATCTACTTCCTATTTTTCATTTCTATTTACCATTCTTTTTTTACGTTTACTAATTCTTTTATATAACCTATTAAACAACTAGGGGCTAGTATAAAGGCATAAAATAATGCATAAAAAACAAAAGATAAAACACTTCTTTTTTCTAATTTACAATTAACTTTTTTAAAAGCATTCTTTCTTTTTATTTCAATTACTAAGCATAGAATCATGCCTAATAAGATGACTAATAAAGTTAACCATCCCATAAATAAATAATTATTAAATGCTAAAAAAAGAATTCCTAATGGTATAAATATTAGAATTGCTAGATCAGTAAATGGGAAAAAGAGATTCATACTCATCAAAAGCCTAGATTTTATACTAAGTTTTTTTGAAGTTATTTTTACTTTTTTAAATGCCTCAATCATTCCTCTTGCCCATCTTTTTCTTTGCCTAAATAAATCTCTAAATGTTTCGGGTGCTTCTGTAAAAGCAATAGCGTCCTTGGCAAAATTAGTTTTATACCCATTAGATAATAAGTCCCAGGTTAAGACAATGTCTTCACCAACACAATCTTGCCAACCTTTTAACTCTTTAATTATTTTTGTTTTATAAGCACTAAATGCACCTTGTGTGACTAATGTAGAATTATAGTTTCCTTGATATAGTTTTACTCCAAAAATACCTATTGTATAATCCCATTGTTGAAGCTTAGTTACAAAGTTTTTACGATCATTTTGGACAAAGATTGCACCAGCTGTTGCGGCAACATCTTGACTAGAATTTACTAATTTGTTCATAATTGCTTGAATAGCTAGAGGTTGTAAACTAGTATCGCTATCTACTGTAATAACATATTCTGTTGTTACATGTTGTAGTCCTTCATTTAAGGCATAAGACTTTCCTTTATGAGGCATTTCTAATATCATTACATTTGTAGAATAATTCTCTTTTTTTAGTAATTCAATAGAGTTATCTGATGATCCATCATCTATTACAATAATATTAATCTTACCCTCATATTTCTGGTTTATAATAGAATCTAGTGTTTTTTAATTGAATCTTCGGCATTATATACTGGTATTAATACTGTTACATCGTAATCCTTATTAACACTTTTTTCTCTTGTCCTTTTATTAACTAATATACTTATAAGTGTAAATACATAAATAAAGCCTGGAATTAATGCTATAAAAACTACAAGAAATATTGCGAATGGATAATTAAAATATGCTGCGATTTCATGAATCCAAGTAATGTTAATATAGGCTGCAATAATAAGATAAAAAAATGAAAAAGCAAATGCAAATAACATACTATCACCTTTACTGTATCTTATGAACAATAAAAAATGTGGTGACTGTTTTTAAAGAGAAGAATATGATACAGTAAAGGGGTTTATCATGAAAAGAAAAATATTTGTATTTATTTTTATCATCTTTATTATTGGTATAAGTATTATAATATTATGGAAACCAAATAGAAAAAATATTAATATACCTATACTTTTATATCATGATTTTGTTGAACGTGTTCCTAATAAAGATCCTGATAACTTTAATTATATAAATACTCCTAAAAGTTTTGAAGAAAATATTAAAACATTATTAAAAAATAACTATACTTTTTTATCATTTAAAGATTTAAATGATGCCTATAATAATAAGTTGAAGTTACCACAAAAACCTATTTTAATTACTTTAGATGATGGGTATTACAGTAATTATAAATATGTTTTTCCTATTTTAAAGAAATATAATATCAAAGCTTCTATTTTTATCGTTACTGATAATATTGGAAAAACTGTTAATGGAAAAAAATATCTAACTTGGAAACAATGTAAAACTATGCAAGATAGTGAATTAGTAGAGATTTTTAGCCATAGCAAACGACATGTCTTTTATAATAAGTTATCAGTAAGCGAGTTACGGAACGATGTAATAGATTCTTATAAAGCTATTGAGAATCATTTAGGAAAACAAGAATTAAAAGTTTTTGCTTATCCTTATGGGGCTTTTACAAAAGAAGAGGTCTTAGTATTAAGACTTAATGGAATTGATATGCAAGTTTATGATATAGGAATGAATAATTTTAAAAACTTTAATATGCACTACATAAAAAGAATTAATATTCCATGTGAAATGACGGGAGAAGAAATTGTCCAAGAAATTAATTTTATAAATTATTAAAAAAAGAACAAATCCAAGTTATTTTTGTTGTCCTTTTTTACTATTATAATAAATTATTTCTTTGTTTAAGCTTTTAGCAAAGTCTATTTCTTTTTGAGTCTGTTTACCAATATAGTTATCTATATTTACTACTAGGATGGCATCCGATAGTTTTATTCTTTCTAGATGTAAAGTTCCTAGACGTTTTATGTCCTCTTGCTTATAATTTTTTAAGTCTTTTGTTGGATAAACAATACTTAGCATACAATTTCCTTTTAAGGCATATTCTTCGGTTATTTTCATAATTTCGTCTTGATATTTTAGGCTTCCACATACTGTAATAATTTTCATAATTACTCCTCTATTTTGTAAATATAGTTTTCTTTTCTTTCATGTAGGGTTCCTTCTTCTTTAGGATATCCTATAATGCAGTTGGCAATTCCTTCATATTCTCCCATAATTCCAGCTTCTTTTAAGATTTCCTTTCCTTCTTCTGTTTCAAACATTTCTTTCGCTCTATGAATCCAACAAGTTCCTAGCCCTAAAGAAGTGGCTGCTAACATCATGTTTTCCATCACTAGACTTCCATCATAGACGTGTGTAGGATTATTTTTATCTGCTAGTACTACCATGACTACTGGAGCACCATAGAAAGGATCTGTATCTGTATTCATTATTTTGGCATTTATTTTTGACAAGTGATTTCTTGTCTCTTTTTTGGTTACTACTAAAATTATAGGAGACTGTTTATTCATACCAGATGGTGCATAAGTACCAGCTCTTACTACTTCTTCTAATAATTCTTTTTCTACTGGTCTATCTTCATATTTTCTAATACTTCTTCTTGCCATTATATTTTTTATTACTTCGTTCATTTTCTTACCTTCTTTCTCTTTTATTATACTACTAATTTCATTTTTATATGGGGAATATTATCTTCTAAGAATTCTTTTCCATATTCTTTAAAACCAAATTTTTTGTAAAAGTTTAGGGCATAAGTTTGCGCTTCTAGATAAATTGT
>CALVSC010000073.1 GCA_944358855.1 uncultured Bacilli bacterium
AGAAGAAGCAAGGCGTCAACAACAAACACAAACAAAAGAGGAAGCACCTTGGTTTACTAAAGAAGATGAAGCTTTCTGGGAATCACTAAATAGAGAGACTGCGAGAAGAAGAGCAGAACAAGCACGTACCAGCGAAAGATACAGTAGATATTCTGGTAATTATGGAACAAGATCAGATTATGGATATGAAGATACACCTTATGGTGATAGTTATGATTACTATGATCCATATGAAGACTTAAAGGGAGCTAGATACTCAAGAGATTATGAGGATGCTAAGTATTCTAAAGTATATGATGAGGAAAGAGTAAGGGATTTATTGTATGATTTAGAAGATTTTGTCTTTAATGTTGCAGACAAAGCTATAGATGTATTAAGAGCTCACAAAATAAAAGTAGCAGCAGCAGCTTTAGCAATATTTTTAATACCAAATACTCTAAACCTTTTCTCTCCAAGGGAAGCAGCAAGCACCACAATGGAAGATTCAGAAGAAAGTATTGAAGAAATACAAGAAACACCAAGGCTTACAATCAATCGTTATTATACAGTACAATCTGGAGACTGGCTATCTGTATTAGCAGAAAGAGCAAACTGTACAAAACAAGAAATACAAGATTTAAATGGAATGGATGACACCAATATTCAACTTAATGCGGATATCGTTATTCCATACCATATTAATCCAGATGAAATTAGTGAATATACAACACAAATTCCATATACAAATGAAAACTTAGAAGAAATTGCTACTGCTTATGATACCGATGTAGAATCTATCTATCAATTGAATCCAGAAAATATTTTTGAAGATGGAGAAAACTATTATATTATTGGTGATTCACTAAATGTACCAACCTTTAAAGATTATCAATATGGAAACCAAAAAACAAAGTAAAAGCTAGAAACTTTTACTTTCTTTGTTTATAATGAATAAGAGGGATAATATGAATAAATATACAGTATTAATAAATAAACAAAATGCTATAAAACCATCACATTTAAAAAAATATAAACTTTTACCAATAAAAGATTATGATGGAGAAGAAGATTTTTTAGAAGAAGAAACCCATAAAGCATATAAAAAACTATGTACTTTTCTAAAAAAGAAAAATATAGAAATTGCTTTAAACGGTGCTTATCGTACTATAGAACATCAACAAGAATTATATAAAAGATTTCAACAAGAACTAAACTTAGAAGACGTTAGTTTTCGTGTTGCGAAACCTATGACAAGCGAACATCATACAGGTCTTGCTCTAGATTTTACGGTAAAAGTAAATGGTGAATATATTAGAGATGATAAAGAAATCCAAAAAAATATAAAAATCTACCAAGAAATCGCTACTTATTTACCTAAGTTTGGTTTTATATTAAGATACCCAAAAGACAAAGTGGAAATTACTGGCTATCAATATGAACCATGGCATATTCGTTATGTAGGTGTAATACCCGCTAAAATAATGGCAGAAAATAACTGGACACTAGAAGAATATTTAACAAAATTATCAGGTGTTATCTATGTAAATAAGCCAAGTGGAATAACTTCTTTTGATGTTGTAAATACAATTAGTAATATTTTTGGAATAAAAAAAGTAGGACATACTGGAACACTAGATCCTCTAGCAGAAGGAGTATTAGTAGTAACACTAGGTAAAGCAACTAAAATTGCCGAACTATTAACAGCAGAAGATAAAGAATACATTGCGGGTGTTTTATTAGGAGTAGAAACTGATACCCTAGATATAACAGGAAAAGTAATAAAAAGTAAACCAGTAGATATATCAAAAGATATTGAAAAAATAATAAATAGTTATCAAAAAACATATCATCAAGAAGTTCCTATTTATTCAGCAATAAAAGTAAAAGGTAAAAAACTATATGAATATGCAAGAGAAAATAAAAAAGTAGAATTACCAAAAAAAGAAGTAACCATAAAAGAAATAAAACTTCTATCAACAGACAACGATACATTCTTATTTAAAGCCCTTGTTACAAAAGGTTGTTATATCAGAAGTTTAATAAGAGATATTGGAAAAAGTCTAGACACCTACGCCACCATGATCACATTAACAAGGACAAAGCAAGGAAAAGTAGACATTAATCAAACAAACACCCTAGAAGAAATAAAACAAGGAAAATATAAAATACATACAATCGATGAAGTATTAAATTATCCAGTTATTACTCTAGAAGAGGATATGGTATTTAAAATAAGAAATGGTCAAAAAATACCTAATATTTATCATATCGAAAATAAAGTAATTTTTAAAAATCAAAAGGGTGAAATACTAGGTATTTATAAAAGAGAAAAAGAAATGTTAAGAACTTGGAAAAATTTTTAATTCTACTTTACTGTAAACTAAGAAATTACCCCTAGGAAATAGAAATAACTTTATAGTATAATTATCTGGAAAGTGAGGTATATATGCTAGAAGTTATTTTTTTATTAATAGGCTTTGTTATCATAATTTCTTCCAGTAATATACTAGTAGACTGTGCTTCTAGTTTAGCTTTGAAGTGTAATATTCCGAAGATGTTAATTGCTTTAACAATCGTTGCGTTTGGAACTTGTGCCCCGGAAATTGCAATATCATTTCAAAGTGTTTCTAGTAATAATGGAACAATGGCTTTTGCAAACGTAGTAGGAAGTTGTATTGTAAATACTTTCTTAATTATAGGGCTTGCTGCATTAGTAAGACCCATAAGAGTAAAACACGCTACCATAAAAAAAGAACTCCCTTTGCTCCTTATAGTAACGACAGGATTCGTCGTATTAATGGTAGATAGTGTCTTTAATCCTTTGACGCCAAATACCTTTTCTAGAGCTGATGGAATTATTTTAATATTACTATTTTCCATGTTTGTATCTTATATTGTACAACTATTAAAAAGAAAAGATGAAGAAGATGAAAAGATAGAACCAAAATATAAAAACATATTTTTAATACTATTTTTATTAGTAACGTCTATTATCTGTATATCATGGAGTAGTGATGTAATAGTAGATAATGCTGTTTTATTAGCAGAGAAATTACAAATAAGTGAAAAAGTCATTACGATGGTAGCAATTGTAATAGGAACATCACTACCAGAGATGGTAATGACCATTACAAGTGCTAAAAAGAAAGAATTTGATATGGCCATTGGTAATATTATTGGAACTAATATATTTAATATATGTATTGTATTAGGATTACCAATTGTAATCTATGGAGATTTAGTATTAGAAAGTTTTAGTTTAGTTGATATTGTAACCGTCTTTTTAACTTCATTCTTACTTTATATCTTTGCTCGTAGTGAAAAAGAAGTATCAAAAAAAGAAGGGATTACAATGCTAATAATTTTCATAGCATATTATATTTTCTTATTCTTTGAATAAAACTTGCCAAAAAGCAAAAAATAATGTATATTATATGTACTGCCAATTCCCAGTTTAGAGAATTTCCGACTCTTTACTTAGTTTTGGTGAATATATAGGAAAGGAAGTGTGAATGATGGCTTTAACAAAAGACGAAAAAGCAAAAATCATTAAAGATTTTGCCAAAAATGAGAAAGATACAGGTTCTGCAGAAGTACAAATCGCAATTCTTACAAAAGAAATTACAGATTTAACAGAACATTTAAAGACTCATATTCACGATTATCATTCAAGACGTGGACTTTTAAAGAAAGTTGGACAACGTCGTAATATGCTAAACTATTTAGCTAAAAAGGATATTCAAAGTTATCGTGAAGTAATCAAAAAACTTGGTTTAAGAAAATAGTGCACACCCACTATTTTTTTTTAATAAAATAATAAGAAAGGGAAAAGTGAGTTTATGTATACGAAAGAGGAAGAAATAATTCATTTTGTCTTTTTGGCGTTTAAAGGAATGAAAAGGAAAAAAGAAGATATTGATCTTGCCTTTCATAGTATAATGGTAGGAGTTATGCTAAAAAATGCAGAATGTGATGAAAATACGGTATACATGGGATATCTTCATGATGTAATCGAAGATACTAAATATACATATGAAGACATTTTAAAAATGTTTGGAAAAGAAATAGCAGACGGAGTAGTTTCTTTAAGTGATGATAAAAGCATAGAAAATTATGTAGAGAGAAAAACAAAATTTCTTCAAAAATTAAGAACGTTAGATAATAACATCTTGACAATTGAACTTGCTGATAAACTCCAAAACTTAATATCAGATTACAATCTATTTTTAAAATCTGGAAAAGAATCATTAGTAACAGAAAGTGATGATTTTGATCAGTTAAAATGGTATTATACAGAATTTAAAGAATTATTTAACTCTAGGAAATTAAATCAGGAACTATTAAATAGATATAACGAAATATACGAAAAATATTTTATTAGTTAAATAAATTGAGTAAAAAGCCACTAAAAAGGTAGAAAATATAACAAGATATAATAAAAAGAGAATTTTGCATATTCATTTAATACCAAATAATGTTGATAAAAATGATTAAATGAATCATGAAAAAAGAACTAGGAATTAGTTCTTTTTTTGTAATGAAAACGATTATAAATGTATAAATATTTTATAAC
>CALVSC010000074.1 GCA_944358855.1 uncultured Bacilli bacterium
TCTTCCAAAAGAGCACTTTGAAAACCTATTTGATATAAAAGAAGAAATAATTACGCACAGTATAAAAATATTAAAGGAAAAACTATACCCTCTTTTAAAAGAAAAATTAAACTGTAAGGGTTTAACAATTTGTCAAAATAATTTTCGAGGTCAAGAAATAAAACATTTTCACATCCATGTAATTCCAAGATATGAAAATGATAAAGTGGATTTTAACTACAACGAGCAATTAATAGAAGACCTAGATAAAGTATTTGAACAAATAACAAAATAAAAGGCAAGAAAACTCTTGCTTTTTTTTAATAACACATAGTACCGCCTAAGATAATAGCTAATAAAATATATAAAACAATTACAATAACAAAACCATTACCTTTTCTTGGCATACTACCATTTTCAGAACAAGCCATACGACACCTCCTTAAATATAAGCACCTAAGATAATTACTAAAAGAATAAATAAAACCAACATGATAGCTGAAGATGAAATACAATTACTCATATCTTTTCCTCCTTTTTTTATGCTTTCATGATATTCTATGGCAAAACTAAAAATTGTGTGATTATATCTAGTATATTTATTGCACGAAATTATTTTTTTTGCTATGATATTACTGGGATTAGGAGGAAGAATATGAACAAAAAAATAGGAATAGGGCTATGTTCCATTTTAGCTTTAACAGCCATTACAACTGGTTGTGGAAAAGAAGCTAAATTAGATGATAGTGAAAAAAACGCAGTATCCCTAAAAGGAATAGAGATTACCGCTACAGATTATTATAATGAGATAAAAGAAAACAACATTTCTAGATTAGTAGATATGATTGACCATCAATTATTTGATGAAGAATATCCAAGAACAGATGAAGAAGATCAATCAGTAAAAGATCAAATTGATCAACTAAAAGAAACATACGGATCTAATGACCAAATGTTTGAAGCTGCTATTCAACAATATTTTGGAGTAGAAGATGAAAAAGAATTAGAAGATATGTTCCGTCTAGAATTTAAAAGAAGTGAAGCTGTAGAAGATTATGTTGCTGATAATATATCTAAAAAAGATATTGAAGATTACTATGATAAAAACATTATAGGAGATATTAAAGCAAGTCATATTTTAATAACTCCAGATGTAGATAGTGACGCAACAGATGAAGAAAAAGAAAAAGCAGAAAAAGCTGCTAAAAAAGAAGCAAAAAGTATTATTAAAGAATTGGATGAAGGAAAAGATTTCGCAACACTTGCTAAGAAATATTCTGATGATACCGCAACAAAAGCAGATGGTGGAGATTTAGGTTACTTCAACACAGACGACATGGATGATAACTTCATTGAAGCCGTAAAAGAACTAAAGAATGATGAATATACAGAAAAACCTGTAAAAACACAATATGGTTATCATATTATTTTAAAAGTTGATCAAAAAGAAAAACCAAAACTAAAGAAAGTAAGAGAAGAAATAAAAACAACTTTAGCAGAAGCTAAATTAGAAAACAATACTTCACTACACTATCAAACATTAAAAGATATTAGAGAAGATAAAAATATCAAATGGAACGATAGTAAACTAGAAAAACAATATGAAGAATTAATGGATCAATTAATTCAATCTAGTACAACAACAAATTAATAAAAAACAAAAAAGTGCTTTTTCAGCACTTTTATTTTGTCTTAAAAATAATACAATCTCTATCTTGATAAATAATAAAACATTTTTCTTTTAAATAACTAGCAAGACCACAATCTTTAGGAATAATATAATAATCAAATTGATATTTTTGAATTATACTAGGAAAAGAAGTATTCATTCTAGAAAGTGTTTGGTAATCCTGATACACCTCACCAGAATATAAGTCTGCTCTTCCATCAACAAAAACAGGAATATCTTGATAAATTAGATAAGCACCATAATCATAATAATTAAATAACTTTTTAGGCTTTTCTTCTTTTAAAACAGAAATAGCCTCATCACTTAAACTCTGATAAGAAATTACTTTAGAATAAGAAAAATTAGAAATAAAAATCCCCAACAAAAGGAAAGAAAAAACAATTAATAAAAGAGGCGTCCCCTTATCTAACTTTCTCTCAGGAATATAATAAAAGATAAAGAAACTACAAACAATATAAGAAAAAAACCAAAAACGAATACTCTTAAGTCCTAAATATAAAAATACTAAATAAAAGATAAAATCAATAAATCGAATTTTTTTACTACTAAACAAAAAGACAAACAATACAAACAACATAAATATAAAATAAACATAATGTGACATCGTATTCAAATTACTTGGTTGCCATTCTGCAATAGTAGATAACATCAAACTATCTCCCATATTAATATAAGGATAAGTAATCATTTTAAAGCCATGAGGATTAATCATAACACAAAGTAAACATATAATACCTATAATAAATAACGTGAATAATTGTCTTTTCGTAATTCTATTACTTTCTAACTTCTTAAATGAAAACTGAAACAATCCACAAAACATTGTAAGAAAACATAATAAATAACATAAATTAGAAGATCCACCATGTACATTAGACCATATAATACTAATAATAGGTAAAAAATAAATTCTTTTAGAATTAGGATGATAAAAATAATAAAACAATATCCAAACTGTAATCGAAAGTAATAAAAAACTAATTAATTGTGGTCTTCCACTAAGTCCAACAAAAATCAAACTGAAAAATGACACCCAAAACAATGAAAAAACAATATTTTTTAAAAACGCCTTTTTTTGTATAAAAAACAAAAACAACAATAAACTTAAACAAATACCAAATACATAAATAAACAAATGATATTTACCAAAAACAAGCGATAATCCATAAATAAAAATATCAAACAACCACTCATGCGACATCCAAGGGGCTTGATACATACTCCAAGAAAAAATATCCTTTACAAGAATAGTAGTGTTTTCTACCATGTACTCTCCTGCTTTAAAATGCCAAAAATAATCAATATCAACTCTTAAAAAAAACATTAAGAAAAGACAGAAAGAAAGTAAAAAAAAGAAAAAAGAAAATAATAATTTATGATTCTTTATATAACTTTTAATCTTCATAATATAACCCTTTCTGATATAATTTTTCTTTTATCTTATACTCTAATTGTACTCCTGAATATTTACGGCTTAATCTACGATATATTTTTTCATATTCTTTTTTAGCTATATCACTAGTATCACCAAAATCAAGAGTAGAAAAAACTTCCTGAATTATAGAACTATCATAACCTAAATTCATTAAATCATTAGATATTTTCTTTTTTAAAACAGCACCACCTCTAGAACGATTACTGCGTATAAGTCGATTCGCAACTTTCGTTATTTTTTCAACCTGCTCTTCTTTCGTAAACACTACCATTTCACGATAAATAATATCAGAAGAGACGCCTTTACTCAACAATTCCTTCTCTATTTTTCTTGGCCCTTTAGAAGTTGTAATAATCTGTTGATTAATATAAGCTTTAGCAAAACTAACATCATCTAAATATCCTTGTTTTAACAACTTAGAAACTGCTTTATCAACATATTCAACAGGATATTCTTTTTTTATTAAGTAATCTTTTAGTTCTTTTACAGAACGAAATCTAGACTTTAATGCTTTAAGTGCTACATAATAAACATCATACTCTTGATTTAAAAGCATTATTTTTTCTTTTTCACTATCATCAATTTCTTTTTTTAATAACAACTCAAAAGCTAAAATTACTTCCTCATACAAACAAAAAGAATTACCAGACTCCAATTCCAATTCATATTGACCATTTCTCTTCTTTTTATACTTAATAATCTTCATGTCATCACCACCTAAAGTATAGCAAAAAAAAGAGAAAAAGTAATTACTTCTTCTCTTTTTTTACAGTTATAAGTCCTTCCGTAACTTCCTCTAAAGCTCTACCAATGTTTTTAGTACTCTTATATGAACTAACTGGCATTTGCAAATGTCCCGTCTTAGAAATTTCTTTACTACGCCTTGCTGCAATATGAACTAATTCATACTTTGAGTCTACGATATTAAGTAACTTATCAATAGAAGGATAAATCATTCGTATCACACTCCCTACTATTAGAATAAATCACTAAGAGAGAATAATCAAGAAAGCTGACACAATTAGACACTTACATTGACAAATTATCGAAATTGACTACAAGAACCACACTGTACATTACTAACTACATTTTCTTCAGAACAAGTATATTGTGGACGATAAATATGTTTAAACACATGATGATTAATAATACGAGTATGAATAGGACAAACATGAGGTACTTCATGAACTATTGTTTTATGAATACACTTTTCTTGTACTGGAGAGCAAGACATACTAGGTCCCATACCATTACTACTATTCATATTGATATCCACATTCATATCATTATCAACAACATTGTGATTACCTTTTATATTAGAATCAAACTGAAAATTATTTTTATCAAACATATGATAACCTCCTATAATGTATCATATGTAATTATAAAAAGAAGAAAATAACAAACACCCAAAAATTAAATTGAAAAA
>CALVSC010000075.1 GCA_944358855.1 uncultured Bacilli bacterium
ACAACAAAAACTATAACAGTAACCGTTATAGAAAATCAAAAACCAGTAATTACTGCAGAAGATAAAGAAGTAATTCAATATAGAGAACTAAATGAACTTGATAATGTAACCGCAACAGATAAAGAAGATGGAAAAGTAGAAGTTAAAGTAAAAGAATCAACTGTAAATTTAAAAGAGCCAGGAACATATGAAATTACCTATGAAGCAACAGACTCTTACAAACAAACAACTACTAAAACAATTAAAGTAACTGTTATAAAAGATGAAGCTCCAGTAATTAATGTAGAAGACAAAACAATTACACAAGGCAAAGAATTTGATCCTTTAGAAGGCGTAACCGCAACAGATAAAGAAGAAGGAGACATCAAAAAGATAGAAGTTGCCAAAAATGATGTAAAAGAAAATACTATTGGAGAATATGAAGTAACATATAAAGCAGTAGATAGTTATAAAAACGAAACAACAAAAACTATAACAGTAACAGTAGTAGAAAATCAAAAACCAGTAATTAACGCAGAAGATAAAACAATCTATCTAAATGAAGACTTTGATCCATTAGATGGAGTAACCGCAACAGATCCAGAAGATGGAAAAATAAAGAATATTGAAGTAGTAACTAACGAAGTAAACAACAAAGAAACAGGAACATATAAAGTAGTATATAAAGTAAAAGATACTTTTGGAAATGTAGTAGAAAAAGAAATTACTGTAACAGTTGAAGAAAAGAAATTAGAAGAGAAAGAGGGAACTTTCTACTTCGAATATTTAAAAAAGATAGATGGAAAGTTACAAATAAAAGGGTATAACGCCATTAAAGGAATTGATCATACACTAGATACTGATATTTCTTTCTACATTGTTTTTGAAAGTTTAGAAACTGGAAAAGAATATAAACAAGAATTAACAAGAATTGTAGATAAAGAGGAAATAACAAGACCAGTATATAGTACAGATGGAAAAGACTATACATATTCGTGGTTTAAAGGGAATATAGACATTGATAGTTTACCTGATGGTGATTATAATCTATATATAATAACTGAGAGTAGAGAATACTACGCAAAATCAAAAGTAAATAACAAAGTATTAAAAGATCAAATCGCGGAATATACAAGTGAAAAGACATTAACAACGAGAAATGATTATAGAGATGCAGAAATGCCTTTGCAGTTTGTAATTAGAACAGAAAAAATAGCTGATAAAACTGCAAATAGTTTATATAATCAATACACTCAATATCGTACTTTCTCAATTGAAAACAACGAATTACATATAAAAGGAACTGCATATTCAATTGGAATGGATTTATCATCATCTCAAAAAGTAAATCGTCAAATCATTTTTGAAAATCAAGAAAACTATAAGACATACAGTTATGATTTAGGAAGTATTACAAATGGTCTTTATGAAGTAGGATCAACCTTAAATGATAATTTAGATAAGACAAGAGCTTGGTTTGATAAAACAATAGATATTAGCAATATTCCGGTCGGAACATACACAATTTATATTGCAACACAAAGTAATGTTAATGATTATAGTGAATTTACAGAATTATTATCTAGAAATTTAGACGACGTAGTTTTAAAAGCAAACGGAAAAACATATAGTTTTAGTATAGATATAAATGAAAGATTTAGAATTGAGATGAAAGTAGAGTAAAGCCTCATTTGAGGCTTTTTTTCATGTTTAATTACATAAAAAAAGCAATCTATTTAGATTGCTTTATTAACCTTTATTAATCTTTAGAGTATAAGTATCACAATGATTTAGTTGATGACCATCAATATCATTACTATTAACAACTAAACCAATACCAGGACCATTAGATACATAACTACAACTAAAATTAACACTTGAATACTTATTTTTAATATTATTACATGTAGTAGCAGGATCACTAGAAATCAAATCAGGATAAATCCATACTGTAGTAGTTATACTTTTATCACAAGTTGGAGTAGAAGGAACCTCAGGTTTAGGTGTACTAGAACTTCCAGAGTTCCCTGAATTAGAATTATTAGATGTATTAGAATGATTGGAATTGCTAGAATTATTTGAACTATTAGAATTACTTTCTTCTCTATATTCCGTCTTTTTACCATTACTGATTGTAACAGTGATAGTTGTACCATCACTAACTTTACTTCCTGCACTAATAGATTGTTTAATAACTGTATTCTTTTCCTTATTACTATTTTGAGTAACAAAATTATAATTTAATCCAGCTTCTTCTAAAGCTTCAATTGCTTCCTTTTTAGTCATACCAACTAAATCTGGAACTTTACGTTCAGAACCATCAGAAATAGTAACTATAATACTATCACCATTCTTGATAGCTTCACCTTTTTTGTAGGAATAAGAAATAACTTCTCCCTGAGGTACGTCATCACTAAATTCATGTTTTTCCTCATATGGGATATTATATTTATTTGCCCATTCTCTAAATTCATCAAAACTCTTAAAGTTTTTCATTACTAAACTACCTTTAGATACTGTAATCTTAATAGTAGTACCTTGTTCAATTTTTTTACCTTTATCATAATTAACATCAATTACTTGATTGACTTTAATACTATCATCATATTCATAAACAAATTCTAATTTTAATTTATTTTCAACAATCCAATTTGTAATTTCTACCATACTCATTTTTTTAAGATTAGGAACTTTAATACTTCTTCCTTTACTAATAGATAAAACAACTTTTTCGTCATCATTATTAACTTTAGCCATATCTCCAGCTTTTACACTTTGATTAGTAACATAACCACGTTCCATTTTTTTAGAGAAAACTTTTTTAATATCATATTTAATACGATGTTGTTTTAAATAAAAGGTTGCTTCGAATTCACTCATACCAATCAAATCATCCATTTTAACATCATCATCATTGACTTCTTCACCTAATGAAAAAGTCAACTCCAATTTATCACTACGTTTCATAGTACCAGATTTATTTTGATCTATAACTGTATATTGTGCTCTATCAGATTCTTCGAATTTAACATCAACATTATTTAAATAATTATCTTCAACATACTGAATAACTCTTTCACTATCCCAACCATCCATATCAGAAACAATAATTTCTTTATCAGGATTAGGCCCTTCACTAACAGAAACTGTTAATTCACTAATATCTTTTACTTTAGTACCACTATCAACATTTTGAGAAATAATAGAATATTCTGGAACCATATCACTATATTCATAATCTTGATTTAAAGTAACTTTATTTTTTTCAGCCCATTTAACAACATCTGTTAAACTTTTATTTGTAAAAGACTCAACTTGACCAATAGCCGGAACATTAACAATACCTAATGTAGTAAGTCCACCAAATAAATTGAAAAGTAACAAAAAGATACTACCTAAAAAAACAGTTCCTTTTTTTCTAGAACGATTTGTTGCACATATCGCAACAAAAAGAATAGAAAAAATAACTAAAATAATACTACTAACTAAACCTTGAAAGAAATTAGCACTATCTTGGCCAATCCATAAAGAAATACCAAAAAATGCTAAACTAGAAAGTAAAGTTAAAAATAAGAAAAAGTTTATAATAGGATGACTTTTACTTTTAGGAGGAATAGAAGATGTATTAGAAACCTCTTTTTTTACCTCATCGTCTCTCTTAATATTTTCTTTTTCTATATGATTATAATTATTTCTATAATTTCTATTTTTAGAATAATTTTTATTTTTCTTTCTATTATAATTTTGATAATTTTTATTATGTCTATTTCCTTCCATTACATCACCCCATTATCTTATATAACAATTATATAATAAAGTAATAAATTAAGAAATAATTTACGAATATTAGACTGTAAAGTATACAAAAAAAGTAGAGTATGTTAAAATGAAATAGAAGGTGAAACTATGAATACTTGGATAAAAAAGAACTTTAATTTATTACTAATTATTTTTATCTTACTACAACCAATATTAGATTTGATTACAGGTATAGGACTTCACGTATTTCAAGCTAATATTACGGTGGGAATCATTGTAAGAATGTTATTTCTATTATTTGTTTTATATAGTGTTTTATTTGTATTTAAGAAAAAGAAAAACTTCTTATACTATGGTATCCTACTTTTTTATG
>CALVSC010000076.1 GCA_944358855.1 uncultured Bacilli bacterium
GTTCTGTCTTGCCTTGAAGAGAAGCGTCAATAACTTCTGGAAGTCCACCTGTTAATAAGTATTCTTGAAAAAGTTCTAAAGCAAGCTTATGAAAAGGACATGTTTTATGTTTAGTGAAAGATTCACGTATTAAATCAGCTAAAGCTTTTTCATTATGTGCCCACAAAAATTCTTCAAAATCCATTTCACTCATACTTTTAAATTGTAACTCTTCACCTTTAAACTTTGTTAAGTTATCTCTTCTTGATGTAATACCAATAAAATGGTAATCACTGTGTTCACTGCCAAATAACTTTAAACCACGAACAATATCTAAACTATTTAAATTATCTAAAATAATTAAAGTGTCGTCAGGAAGAATTGTTTCACCTGATAAAAGAGAAAGATTTAAAATAATTTTATTTGTTGCTCTTTCTTTTTTAAAGATTTCTTCTATTGCTTTATTATTGTTCGTATTAAAATAAATTGTATTTTTATAATTTGTCTTACCAAACTCTAAGGCAGAATAACTTTTTCCTACTTGTTTAGGTCCATATAGAATTAATGGTTTTCTAATAATATCTTTTTGCCATTTTTGAAGAAATTTTTCTATCTTTCGTTCCATATTATGTATCCTCCTTACAGATTTTCTAAAATAAGTATACTTTTATTTTAGTAAAAAGTCAATGCTTTAAACGTTAATTGATACCTTAATAAAAGATTATTATTTTTATAACTCTTTAAGTAATTTCTTTTCGGTATGAAACTAATAAACTTATATATAAATAATTTTTTGTATAAAAAAAGCATGGTGGTCCATGTCTTAATTTGTTAGCGGTTTAGAAAATTCTAATCTTAATTTATCTGCAACTGTTATTATAAATTCTGAATTGGTTGGTTTAGCTTTATCTATATCGACACTATGTCCAAATATTTCTTCCATTAAATCCCAGTTACCACGATTCCAACTAACTTCAATTGCATGTCTTATTGCTCTTTCTACTCTGGATACCGTAGTATTAAACTTTTTTGCTACTTCTGGATATAACTCCTTTGTAATTCCACCAATCAGTTCAGGATCCATATATACTAAGTTTATACTTTCTCTAATATATTGATATCCTTTAATATGTGAAGGAACACCTAGTTCATGTAATATTTTAGTTATTGCGATTTGTAAATTGTTTTGAAAAACATCTAGTTCTTTGCCACCATATTTTACGCCTTCTGCTACTTCTATGATTCTTTTTTCTAAATCTTCTAGTTCAAATGGTTTTAAAATAAAATAATTTACTCCTAATTCAGATACTTTTCTAATCATTTCTTGGGTGTTATAAGAAGTAAATACTATCACTTTTTTATTTATTGCTTTTTTCTTCATATACTCCAGTACTGCTACGCCATCTTTATTTGGCATAATTAAGTCTAATAGGACTAAATCATATTCATCCTGTTTCTTTTCTATCAATCGAATTCCCTCTACACCATCATAAGCTTCTAGTGAAATTGTAACATCTGGTTTATCCTTAAAATATTCCTTTATCATTCCTACTAAACTCTTATTATCATCTACTACTAATACTTTTGTCTTTTTCATTTATTCTCCTCTCAGTACTGCACGTATTTTCATTATATAATAGGTTTTTAAAAAATGATAGATAAAAAAAAGACAAGTTTTGTCGAAACTGTCTAATTTGTCTAATTTTTTAGTTTTTCTAAAAATACTTTTAATTTTTCTGGGTGAAGACTCATTCCACCAATTAAATATCCATCTATTTGTTTGATAGTTTTTAATTGATCTATGTTTTTTTCGTTTGCACTGCCACCATAAAGAACTTTATTTTGTGGATAAATACTTTTTATTATGTTCATAACTTCTATAATTTCTTTATTGGTTGGTATTAAACCTGTTCCAATGGACCAAATTGGTTCATAAGCGATTATGATATTATCTTTATTTGGAATATCTTTTAGTATTTTTAATTCTTCATTTATAATCTGATTTACTTTATTTTGTTCTCTTTCTTCTTTTGTTTCCCCTATACATAAAATTGGTGTAATGTTTTCTTCTAATAATCTCATTATTTTTTCTTTTATTTCTGCATTTGTTTCGTTTTGTTCTTTTCTTCTTTCTGAGTGTCCAACAATGCAATAGTCTACATCTATAGATTTTAATTGACTAGCAGACACTTCTCCTGTATGTGCTCCCATAATATTAGAACTTACATTTTGTGCACCTAGTTTTATTTTACCTTTGGTAAAATTCGTTAAATATATTGATGTTGGACATAATATTATAGTATTTTTATCATTAATCGTATTCAATTCTTGTTGGTATTTTATAAATTCTTCTAAAGTAAAATTACATTTATTGTTTAACGCTATAATCATTTTATCATTCCTATCTATGGAAATTAGTCATATTCTTATCTTCTTTTGGTTTTATAAAAATATGGCTTCTTCCTTCTTCACCTAAATCTTCATATCCATCTTCTATTAAATAAGAGGAAGAAATTCCACCTGCTTCATTTTCTAAAAAAAGTACTTCTTCCATTCCTAAATTTGTATAAGCAAAGTTTTCGGCTTGTTTTAATAATCTTTTTTGTTCACTTACGGAACTTACTCCATCTAGTTCTATTTGACAAACTTTTAAATCTTTCTCTGTTTTTAAATAAGCTACTTCTGTAATTAATCCTCTTTGACATAGTCCTAAGATAGTATAATCTTCTGGATAATCTTCATTCGATTCGTTTATGTTTTTTAGAAAATCTCTTGAAATATGATTTCTTTCTTCATACTCTAATAAGCGGTCTATATATTCTTGATGTGCTCTACTGATTATGACTACTTCATCATGCATTTATTTTATAGCTTCCAATCCAGGTAATGTTTTTCCTTCTAGATATTCTAAAGTTGCTCCTCCACCTGTTGATGCATGATATACTTTATCTTTGTATCCACTTGTTGAAGCAGCTGCGACTATGTCTCCTCCACCTAGTATCATCTTAATATTATTGTCTACTACATATTGTAGAATATGGTCAGTACCTTGTTTATATTTTTTAAATTCATAAACACCTAATGGTCCATTCCATACGGCAATCTTCGCTTCTTTTAAATAGTTTTCAAAAAGTGTTTGTGTTTTTGGTCCAATGTCTAATCCCATTTCGTTGTATTCTATATCACTAATATCTTTTACACGATATTCTTCATTTTCACTATATTCTGTTGTTACCGCTACATCGACAGGTAATACAATTTTATTTGGATATTCTGTCACTATTCTTTTACAGAATTCAATATTTTCTTCATCTAATAATGAGGTACCAATTTCATACCCTTCTGCTTTTAAAAAGGTAAAAGCCATTCCACCTCCAATTAGAATTCTATCTGCTTTCTTTACTAAGTTTTCAATTACTCCTATTTTATCTGCTACTTTAGCACCTCCTAGCACTACAACAAATGGATGCTCAGGATTGTCTAATTCTTTTAGTGCAGTTAATTCTTTTTCAATTAAGAATCCTATGCAAGATTCTAAGTGGGAAGCGATTCCTACATTTGAAGCATGAGCTCTGTGAATTGTTCCAAAGGCATCGTTTACAAATACATCTCCTAAAGAGGCCCAATAAGCGCCAAGTTCTGGGTCATTTTTACTTTCTTTTTTACCATCAAGATCTTCATATCTAGTATTTTGTACTAATATTACATCTTTATCATTCATATTGTTAATAGCATTTTCTAATTCTTCACCACGAGTTTTATTTACAAATGTTACTTTTTGTCCTAGTAACTCTTCCAATCTTTTAGCAACTGGTGCAAGATTGTTTTTTTCTAAATCTGCTTCTTCTTTTACTCTTCCTAAATGAGAGAATAAAATAACTTTTGCGTTTTGTTCAATTGCATATTTAATTGTAGGTAATGCAGCAGTTATTCTAGTGTCATCTACAATTTTCCCTTCTTTCATTGGAACATTAAAGTCACAACGAATTAATACTTTTTTATCATTTAAATCCATGTCTTTTATTGTTTTCATTGGCTATCTTCTCCTATCTAATTTCAGTATAGCATTTTTTCTAAAGAAAAAAAAGAAGTTGCCTTCTTTTT
>CALVSC010000077.1 GCA_944358855.1 uncultured Bacilli bacterium
CCTCGATCAAGATATTTTTTGATTTTTAAAGCATTTTCTGCAACCACAAAATATCCTTTATCTAGTAAATAACCTAATACTGGTAAATGATATGTTCCTGTTTCTTCCATAACTATTTTTAAATCTTCTTTGGGAATATCTTTTATTTTTTCCTCTAATAAATTTAATCCTTCAATATCATGATTTATTTCAAATGGTTCTTCAATTACTTCTCCTACAACCGATATTATCGCTATTGTACTTTTTCCCTTTGAAATATCAATCCCAACTCCATACTTCATTTTCTTTTCCTTTCTATTCTTTAAATTATGATTGGTTCCAACTCCTCTACATATCTTCATTTTGGCTCTTTACTCGAGAACTATTTCAATCTCAACTTGCTTAAACGAATATATTATGTGAAGGTTGGATAACACTTTTTGTGACGAGAACTTTATCTCTAAAAGAAGCCCGTTATCCAATCACTTCAATCATAATAAAAAGAAGTGTAATATTCAATCACATTTCTGTAATTAATATTACACTTTTATAGTACCAAAAAGGACCAAACTCCCTTGGTCCAATTTCAAACAAACTAGTCTGACTAACGACATTAGCAATAGTTACAGTTGCATTAGGTCTATTAGCTTCATCAAGTCTAGCCCTAACAAAACTCTGTGCCTCACTATCCTTAACAATAACATGAATATTACTATTAACAGGCCTAAACATAGAAGTATATGAAGTAACAGAACTAAAATCAGCATTTCGCATATCTAAGCTTGCTAAGCGACTACAACTATAAAACATATAACTCATACTTGTTACATTTGATGTGTCAAAATTACTAATATCTAAACTAGTTAAACCACTACAACTAGAAAACATAAAACCCATATTTGTTACATTGGATGTATCAAAATTACTCAAATCTAAATTAGTTAAACTACTACAGCCAGAAAACATAGAAGACATATCTGTTACACTTGACGTATCAAAAAGACTGACATCTACACTTGTTAAAGTACTACAATCTCTAAACATAGCACTCATACTTGTGACATTTGAAGTATCAAAATTACTAACATCTAAACTGGTTAAACTGTTACAACCAAAAAACATCCAAAACATACTCGTTACATTTGAAGTATCAAAATGACTAACGTCCAAATTTGTTAAACTACTACAGCTAGTAAACATAAAAGACATATCTGTTACATTCGATGTACTAAAATGACTAACATCTAAATTAGCTAAACTACTGCATCCATAAAACATAGAAGACATACCTGATACATGAGAAGTATCAAAAAGGCTTATATTCAAGCTAGTTAAACTGCTACAATTATAAAACATTGACCACATATTATTTACATTTGAAGTCTTAAAACCACTTAAATCTAAATTAGTTAAATTACTACACCTATCAAACATATGACTCATATCAGTGACTTTCGATGTATCAAAAGTGCTTAAATCTAATTCTGTTAAGCTTCTACAATCATAAAACATATCACCCATATACACTACATTTGAAGTATCAAAGTTACTTAAGTCTAGATTCTTTAAACTGCTACAGCCCGAAAACATACCATCATAATTCCAACCATTTATAGCATAGTGCCTGCTTCCCATTTTATTAACCTTAGATGTGTTAAAATTTGTTAAATCCAAAATAATCAAACTACTACAATTCATGAACATACCATTCATATCAGTCACACTTGAAGTGTCAAAACTTTTAACATCTAAATTTATTAAACTACTACAATTATTAAACATATCTTCCATATTTGTTACTTTTTTTGTATCAAAACTACTCAAATCTAAACTAGTTAAACTTCTGCAATAATAAAACATAGCAGACATATTAGTTACTTGACTCGTATCTAAATAAGTTAAATTTATATCTTCTAAATTAGTAAAATTATAAAACAAGTAACTTGAATTAGGATTGGCTATAATTTCTCCTTGTCCTCCTATTGTGACTTTATAGGTTTCTTCTCCTCTTCCATCATCTTCTATATAGGCAATAACACTTCCATCCCCTGCTGCTGACACATCCCAATATTCTATAGCTGAAGTAGGTATATCTAAATTATCTTTGGTCACAATAGATGTAATCTTACTTTTATACTTACTATTATGATAATCAGTACTAGCACTAGATGTATATCTTTTCATAAGGGGGTCTCCCTTATCATTAACTGTTGCACTCATTGACTTTGCTACTTCTATCTTACTCCATTTTGCTCTTATTACTACATCTTCTCCAGGCATTATAAAATGATCATCATTTACTCTTGTAACATCTTTATTTGTTATCTCCCAACCTTTAAACTCATATCCTACACAACTTGGTTTCTCTGTTGAGATTGATACAGTATCAAATACTGAATAGTTTGCACTACTAGGTACATTAGAAACACTACTTCCATCTGGCGCATTACCATCATATATTACTTTATAGTTATCTGAAAGAACTGGTGTCTTTGTACTAATTACATCTTCATCTGGATTATTTTCTATCTTACTAATAATCTCTTCACTTTCATTGGTTGGATATATTCCTCCTTGCCCTATATATTCATCTTTTAAGACTATATCCATGGTTAACTTTGCATCTCTTCCACTTTTTAAATAAGGTATTGTCCATGTTATCTTTTGTTTACCATTTTCTTCTTCTAGTTTTACACTACCTTCTGATACTGTAATGTCATCTTCACTGTTTAATGTAAAATATCTATTATCAATATAATCTACTATTTTAAATTCATCATAAGGTATGGGTGCGACACTTGCATCAAATAAAACATTATTTAATGTTTCCATATCGGCATGAAACTGATTATCACTTATTTCTTTAATAGGATTTAAAATAGTATCTCCCATTTCATATTGAATACCATTAATAGTAATATATGGATATGTTTTCTTTAATGTTTCATATTGTGCTATCTGATTAGGTGTATCTACATTAGGATATCCATCTGTTAAAAATAAAACTATTACTTCTTTATCATCACTTTTTACATAATCTTTTAATATATTATCAACATTAACTAATGGTTGATAATAATTAGTAGAACCTGTATCTTCTAAATTATTTATTTCATTAATTAAATAGTCTTTATCGTTTGTAAAGTCTGATACTATCGTTGAACCAGTATCAAAAGTAATTAAGGCTGCACTATTATTTTTATTAGAAAGTAATGATTCAATTAACTCAGTAGAGTCTTCTTTTACTTTTGTTAACTTATCACCACTCATAGAACCTGATATATCAAGTACAAAGATAATATCCGTATCTTTATCTTCTGTCATTAATGTTGTATCTACATCAAAAGTAACTCTAGCTCTACCTTTAGATATCCATTTACCACTTTTTTCTACTTGCCAACTACCTGGTTGTTTCTCCTCATAACTAGTTTTTTTTGAAGTAATTATTACAGATTTAGTTGGAGTTAACGCCGCAAAGGCATTAGTAATAAGATAAATAGATAGTGCCACTACAAAAACTCCTAAAGCTAAAAACTCTTTAGAACATTTTTTTATATCTATTTTTCTTACCAATCTTTTTATATTATCTATCATGTCATCACCTATAAATAATATTTCTGCAATACCACTATTCTTACTATCTATTAAAATAAATATACTCTAATTTTTAGTGTTTTTCAATTAAAAATTAAATTAATATAATTATAGTAAACTACTTATCAACAAAAAGAAGTAGATTTCTATTAAACTGATAAAATAAATGTAGACATATAAAAAAAGATGATGTCTACATTTTTTATGTTATTTTATATTTAGGAGGA
>CALVSC010000078.1 GCA_944358855.1 uncultured Bacilli bacterium
AGCTCTTTAGGAGACACTATAATATAGTGAAACGTATAGTTGTTATTATGATATTTCCAATCTCTACACGTTAGTTTATTTACTACACCATTTATTGTAATAGTTTGGTCTATCTTACTGTGGTGACATCCCCTATTAAATTTGTTTTTAAAAGAAATAAATAGTATTTTATCTTCAAGACTTTTATTTGGTTCTAAAATAAGTTTAGCATTTTCTTTGGCAGTAATACTAATCGTATCTTTTTTTACTTTATATTTTAAATTTTCCTGTTCTTTTAACTTAAAATTTACTTTTTCAATCTGGTTATTATCTAAATTATCTTTCGTATATAAAGCAACTATATTTTCTGGATAAGATAAACTTTTATATTCTTCTTTTGGCATATAGTCGCTACTTGCATACATTATAGGTAAACTATACTCATTTTCATATAGTTTTAATTTTCCTTTTTCTTCTATTAGCTTATAACCAGGTTCTAGTTTCTTCTCTGTTATAATATATTTTTCAGCCATCATAGATTGCGTTAAGATATTTCCAGATAATGTTATCATCATATTATTTCTATACATTAAATTAGTCTTTTGTTTTTTTGTTAAGAAGTCTACATAATTTTTATTCTGTGTAGAGGAATAAATAGATGTTTTTAACTCTTTTATATTAAACACTCTATTTAAGGCTCCTGATGTTTGTGTTTCATTTCCTATTCTATATAGACTCTTATCTTGTTCAACAATTTTATTTACTAGATATCGATAATCTTTTATTTCTTGTTCCTTTTCTTTATTTTTCTCAATTAATGGATCGGTAAAGTTGGATGATATTGTAAGCACTAATGTTGTTATTAAAAGAAAAGCTTCTATTTTTTTCTTATGATTATCTAATGAAGAGATACTTATAGCTACTAAGTATAAAAGTAATGGTAAAAATGGAATTAGAGATTTTGGGTTTTCATATAGAGTACCGTTTAATATATAGTTAAATATTGGGAATGTAATTATTATTATTATTACTAAAGCCAGTAATCTAGTTCTTTTATCTATTTTTTTATCAATCATTAATAAAGCAATTAAGACAAATTCTAGTATTGTTATACCTGGAGAAAAAGATGTATATAAAGCTTTGAAGTTTGGTATTAATAATCCCCATAAATCTAATTCTTTAATTGTTTCTCCTCGTCCCATTAGTAAAGTATAAGCAGTTGGGAGCCATAATATTGCACTTATTAGTACTGCAATAATAAATGGTTTAGAAAAAGATAATAAGAATTTAAATAAATGTTTTTTATTTTCTTTATAATAAGAATATATTCCATAAATAATTAAAACTATAATTCCAGATACACTATAATAAAAGCTTGTAAATATCATTAATGTAATAGATATAGTTAAAAGATTAATCTTTTTTGTTTTTATAAATTTATCTACTCCAAATAATCCTAGTATTAGGAATGGAAAATAGTTAATAAACATAATGTGTCTTTTGGCATGAAAAATAATTGGAGTTGCTAATAAAAATAGTAAAGCAACTACTAAAGATGTCTTTTGATCAATATTTTTTGATTGTAAAAACTTATAGAATAAAAAGGTTGATATTATTACAATAATAAAACTCATTCCTATTAAATAATAAAACATTGGTATCATTGGTAATAAATAAGAAATTAATATATAGGGACTTAATAGACCATAATAGGCAAAATTATATATATTTTGCCCTCCTCCTATATTTAGTGCAAAGTCTGGGAATAAATCTTTTGTTTCATAAAATAAATTTCTAAAATATTCTGGAAATACATAGTGTTGCATAGGAAAATCAATCTGAGCTGCAAAATAGTATTTTCCATGAGTTAGAATTGCTGCAATCAATATGTAAATCAAACTAAATAATAAAACTATTAAAATATCTTGTTTGTGTTTTTTTATCAATTTCATAGGCTTTTACTGCTTCCTTTTTTGTTTTCTAATAATAGTATACATTTTTTATAAAATTTTACCACCACTTTATAGTTGAATTATGTAAAGAGTCAGTTGCTTTTCATTAAAAAAGATTAGAAATCTAATCTTTTTTTCTTCCCTTTACAAAAGCTAGAATAATAAACAAAAGTGCTAATCCTATTAATGGTGAAATCATAACAATAGGATTATTTATAAATTCCTGCCAGTTTATTTTTAATATCATAGTCTTCTTTCCTTTATTATATTTTTACTACAATAGTATGTAATTAAGAAGTATCCTCCATATATTAGTATTAAGAAAATCATAGTGATTATAATACTTTTTAATAGTTCTTCTTGTCCAAACGTTTCTAAAATGTAAGATGTAAATCTAATACCAAATATAGAGTGAATTATAGCTAGTAATAATGGAAACATAAAAAATATTGCTATTTGTCTAAATAGAGCTTTATTTAATTGTTTTTCACTTGCTCCTATTCTTCTTAACATATTATATCTATTAATATTATCCGTACTTTCTGATAATTCTTTTAGTGCAAGTAAAGCTGCACTTGATATTAAGAAAATTAATCCTAAATACAAACTAATGAAGGTTACTAAGGCTCCTAAGCCAACACTAGCATCATATATAGATATTTTTGAAGTACCCTCTAACATTACATCTGGATTTGTAGTGTTATAAGAAGGATCCGTAAATATTTCTTCTATTTTTTCTTTCGTTTTTTTATCGTTTGCTTTATAGTTTGCTATCATATATTCTCTTTCTAATTGTGGAGAATTTTCATCTAAATTAATTACATTATCTGGTACTATAATAATTCCATCTGTTATATGATTACTAGACATTTCAATAAATCCTTTTTTTACTTTAGAATATTTTGGAGTTAAAGTTTTGCCAAATATAGTAAGTTTTGTTGAAGCTTTTAAAGCTTCATTTCTTAACTCTATCATTGATTCAAAGTCTCCTATAATCATATATTCATTTTCTTTTAATGAATAAGTTTTATTATGAAACATTTTTGCTACTTTATTATATTCACTTAGTTTTACTATAATTTCTGGGGATTGATAATCTAAGTATGGATACATTTTTTTCATTTTTTCTAATTTAGAGCCCATACTTGTTGAATAAGTTACAGTATTGTCTACATAAAGATGAATGGTCGTTTGATCTTTTAAATATTTATTTTCATCGATTCCTAATTCCTTTAAAGATTCTGAAATAGTATCATAAGTAGATGCTATTTGATTATCTGTATATCCATATTCTTCTTGTAGGTCTTTAGGAATATTTCTTTTTTTCATTAATTCTATGTCTGCTGGAGCTAGTTCTTTTAAATTTCTAGTCATAGAATTTTTCATAGATAGTGAACTAGATAAAAGACATATTGTAATAAATAACATTAAACAAATAATAGTCATAGAAAATACTGTGGTATTAATATTACTACTGATTTGTCTAAGTGTAAAACTATTTAACTCTTTATAATATACATTTTTCATAGATTGCACTATTTTTAATATTAGTCCTGATATTGACCATATAATTATAAATGTTGATAAAGCTCCTAGAGCAATTATAATTCCTAGTTTATCAGCAGTTAATTTAGACATACTATCTGGCACTGTTACTTTATA
>CALVSC010000079.1 GCA_944358855.1 uncultured Bacilli bacterium
GAATCCACTATTGTATCTGATTTTACAAACGATAAAGATTATTTGATTAATGAAATTAATAATTTAGAAGATACTGGAAGTACTAATTATTATCAACCTTTGGTTAATGTTGATACTCTTTTAAAAGATTATGTTAAAACGGATGATAAAGAGGTTATTGTTTTATTCTTAACAGACGGATATCCTAATGAAGATACACCTAACCAGATTGCACAATATCAAACGCTAAAGAAAAATTATCCATATATTACGATTAATGGTATTCAATATGAAATGGGTGAAACTATTTTAGATCCAATTAAAGAAATCAGCGATAATCAGTTCTTTGCAGATATGGAAACATTAAATAATGTTTTATTTGATGCAAGTGTATCACCAATTTCTTATGATGAATTTCAAATAGTAGATTATATTGATAACGATTATTTTATTTTAAAAAGTGAAGATGATATCACTGTCAGTCAAGGTAATGTTAAGCTAGAAGAAGAAAATGGTAAACAGAAAATCACTTGGACTATACCATCTTTTAAAAGTGGTAGAGATGCAAAGTTGATGATGGATGTTAATTTAAAAGATGAGTATATTGGTCAAGGTGGAATCTATCCCACAAATGAACGTGAAGAGATTATTAGTAAAATAGTCAATATTCCTGATGAGGATGTTGTAAGTACAAAAACACCAGTTTTAGCAGATAATTATAAAGTAACTTATGATGGAAATAGTCCTGATGGAAGTACAGTTTCAAATGTACCGGAAGAGGCAAACTATTCTGTATTTGATACCATTTCATTAACAACAGAAGAGCCTAGTTGTGTAGGATATGAGTTTAAAGGCTGGGAGATTGTAAATAAAGATGTAACTCGAGTAGGAGAAGACCATTTTATTATGCCAGAAGAAGATGTAGTAGTTCGAGCAAAATGGAGTAAAGTAGAAGTCTCAAAATCGATGAATGGAACAGTTAATAATATGGGTGATTCTATTATGAAAAAATACTATTCATTTTCAAGTGCTGATTACCATAATGATGAATATAGAAATAAAGTTACGAGTATTGTGACAAAAGATAATTTGAAAATACCTACTACTGCAATAGAATATTGGGATGTATCAGAAGCAGGTGATGGAAGTGTTGTTGCCTATATAGAAGATGATGGTTCTGGAAATGGTACATATAAAGTAACTATTGGTGGTCAAGGTGGAATTATAGCAAATTCTGATTCAAGTAGTTTATTTTATAATTTCGAAAATGTAAATAGTATCGATTTAACATATTTGGATACAGGGCGAGTGATTGATTTAAGTCGTTTTTTTTACAATTGTAATCATTTGGTTAATATTGTATTTGGTGATAATTTTGATACATCTAACGTGACAGACATGATGTGTATGTTTTATAATTGCCTGGATTTAATTGATTTGGACTTAAGCAACTTTGATACCTCAAAAGTAACGGATATGAGTTATATGTTTTATTTATGTAGGGGTTTGACTAATATTATATTTGGTGATAACTTTGATACATCTAGCGTGGTGAATATGGGGGATATGTTTTCATCATGTGAGAAGCTACTTGAGATTGACTTAAAAGATTTCAATACTTCAAATGTTATAGATATGAGCGGAATGTTTGCTAATTGCCGTTCATTATCTACTATTGATGTGTCTGGTTTTGATACTTCAAAAGTAACAGATATGAGCTATATGTTTTATGGTTGTGCTGGCTTGTCAAATTTGGTTTTAAGTAATTTTGTTACGTCAAAAGTAACAGATATGAGCTATATGTTTCAGGCTTGTACACTTTTAACATCACTTGATTTGAGCAATTTTGACACTTCAAAGGTGGAAAATATGGAATGGATGTTTTATATTTGCAATGAGATTATGAGCTTGGATTTGAGTAATTTTGATACCTCTAATGTAACGAGTATGAGTTATATGTTTTCTGAATGCTGGTCTTTAACAGATTTAAATATAAGTAGTTTTAACACTGAAAAAGTGAGAGATATGAGTTCTATGTTTAATGGTAGTTATAATCTTACAAATTTGGATTTAAGTAATTTTAATACATCTAATGTTACAGATATGAGCCACATGTTTTATGATTGTTATGGTTTAACTGAATTAAATGTTTCAAGTTTTGATACGTCAAATACAGTTGATATGTCATATATGTTTGCCTTAAGTTCGTCAATTACTATTGGCCGTGTGGATACGAAATTAGAAATATTAGATTTTAGTGATTTTGATACGAAAAATGTGACTAATATGGCTGGAATGTTTATGGGATGTGATAATTTGATTGATTTAGATGTTAGCAACTTTAATACCTCAAAAGTAACGGACATGTCTGAGATGTTTATGGGATGTCAACGCTTGACAGATTTAGATTTGAGCAATTTCGATACATCACAAGTAACAGATATGAGTGAGATGTTTGCTTATTGTGATGGCTTTGCAAGATTAAAATTAAGTAATTTTGTCACAAGGAATGTAACTAATATGACAAAAATGTTTTATGAGTGCTCTGGATTAATTAGTTTAAAATTGGATAGTTTTGATACCTCTAGTGTTACAGATATGAGTGAGATGTTTGCTTATTGCACTGTATTAACAGATTTGGATTTAAGTACTTTTGATACAACTAAGCTTGGAAATATGAGGCGTATGTTTTATGCTTGCCAAAATTTACTAACGTTAGATATGAGAAAAGCCGATTTTAGTTCAGTTATTTCGTATGATTATATGTTTTCTCCTTATAGTATTAATATTAATGTTAATGTTATTGTTAAAGATAGCGATGCTGCAAGTTTTATTCGTGCTAGATTGGATGAAAGTAGTTTAACTGATGCCACAGTTACTATTGCTAATCCTGCTACACAGACTAGTTTATTTGAATTAGGGCCAAGAAAGTTTGGCCCTCTTTTTGTTGTCTAATTGGTGTATTTTTTTGAAAATACATTTTTTCTTTTTCTCTTTTGTAGTATAATTGTTTTGTAAATGATAGATAGGAGTTATTGTATGGCTAAGAAAAAACGTAAGAAACAGGCTAAAAAGAGTTTTGAGTATAAAGCAGAGTTGATTGGATTAGTGTTGTTACTTGCTTCTATACTTGGTATTGGTAAATATGGTGTTGTTGGTAGGGCAATTTCATCGTTTTCTTTATTTTTAGTTGGTTCTATATATATGGTTCTTTTAGTAGTTTTATTTATTGTAGGGGCATACTTATTAATTAAGCGAGAATGGCCTGATTTCTTTTCTACTAAATTGATTGGTGTTTATATTTTTACAATTGGTTTTTTAATTATTATGCATCAAGATTTTGTTATACAAAATGATGGTAATATGATGGTTATTTTCCGGGCTACTATGGATCAATTGGTTGCTGGTTTTAATAGTATTATGAATACTGGTATGTTGGAAGATTGGTTTAGTGTTGGAGGGGGAATTATAGGTGGCGTTTTTGCCATTCTTTTTGATAAGTTGTTTTCTTATACTGGTATGCAGATTGTTTCCTGGGTAATGATTTTTGTAGGATTTTGTTTATTTACTGGTTTTTCTATTGTTGATA
>CALVSC010000080.1 GCA_944358855.1 uncultured Bacilli bacterium
CATCTCCTGATTATCATTATAGCAAACAAAAAAGTGAATCACATTTTTTATGTGTCCACTTTCATATTACAACTTCAAAAAATTAATTTATCGTTTTTTTATATATCACCATTTAATTTCTTCTCATCTAAATCATCTAATAAATTAACTAAATTATCACTAAATGCTTTATTAGTACGAAAAACCTCTGTAGAAGAAGAATACAAATTATTAAAAGTTGACTTCTCAAGTATTGGTATCATAAACATCTTATCAGTAGCAGTAACTCTTAAACTCATTTGGTAGCAACTGCTTTTCCCACCAGTTAATCTATCTCTATGTACACTTCTCTTCTCTCTAACAACCATATCATCTAATAATAATTCATAATTTTTAATATCTTGTATATTATATTTATAATGAAATTCTTTCGTATGGAAAACAACACTATTATCTTCTCCCACACTAATACCAGAACCAATATCATTTAAATAATAAATAACTGGCTTAGTATCACATAATACATTCTTATATTTATTAACCTCTTCATTTCTATAATTAATATCTTCAAAAAACTTAACAAAACGGTTTATCTCTTCATCAACACCATGTATATTAAATAACATATTACTTAAAGAAACTACTTTACTCATAAATCCACTTTTTACTACTTTAATCACTAAATCATTATAATTATATTTTAAATAACCATGCGGTTTAATTAACCACAAATACTTTGTAGTTAATACAAAATAAAACTTAATATTATCTTTACACTCTATAGCATATAAACACATAATAACAACTTCGTCCATAGGTATAAGTCCTCTAATAGAATAAGCATCTTCTATATTTAAATCAGCACACATATCAGTTAATAATTTAGGACTCATTGTAATACTATTCTTATCTTTATCTTGAAAAGGATAAAAAGTAGGTAAAGAATAAGCATTAACCAACAACTGATCATATAAATTACCCTCTTCTTGAAACTTCTTATATTTATCTTTTATACTACCCATTATTTTTTTAAACATATTATCAGCTCCTAACTAATACCTATCATCTACTATAAAATAGTATATCATAATTAATTATAAATATATAGTTCATGTTGTGCTCTAGTACACGCAACATATAATAAATTTCTTTCATTACTCTTATATGAATGATTTCTATCATTATATAATATTACACTATCAAATTCTAAACCCTTAGCTAAATAAGCAGGCACCAACAACAACTCTTTAGAAAAACCTTTTGTCTCTAGTGTTAAATATGAAATAGAAATATCATCTTTAATTAAATTATATATTTTTTCTGCTTCTAGGTCATCTTTCGTAATAATCGCAACACTAGAATATTCATCTTTTAACGTTTTAATATCAGACAACAACTGTTCTTTCAAATCAGAAATATTTTTTCTAAAAACTACTGGTTTATGATTATCTCTACGTATAGCATTAACATGATGTAAATTTAATATTTTATTAGTATAATTAATAATTTCAGGAGAAGAACGATAAGTTTTTAATAACTCAATATACTTACTTTCATTCTTTAAAATAGTAGATAATTCTTCTAATGACTCATAATGATAGTAAGGATTAATATTTTGATTAACATCACCTAATATTGTAAAATCAGCTTTAGCAAATATTTTAGAAATAATAATATATTGTAATTTATTATAATCTTGTGCTTCATCTATCACAACTTGTTTTATTTGTCCTTCATAAACGAAGCCATCTAAAACACCCTTCATATAAGAAAACAACAAAGCATCTTCATAATAAATATCTTTTCTTTTAACAAAAGAAGATATTTCTCTTTCACTTAAACTAACTTTACAATAAGGACTCATATAAAAATCATAATATATCTTTTTTAGATCGTGTTTAAAGTTAGCATTTTCTTTTAATAATCTACGAAAAGTACTAGCTTTCTTATTACTTCCTTTATAAAAACTAGCAGATAATCTCTTAGCTATTTCATCTACTCTTTCAAATAATGGTAAACGATTATATTTATAATGTAATAAATGATTAATTTCGTCTTTATTTACATAGTGAATATCCCCTTCATAAAAAGATTCTATAAACTCTGCATTTTCAATATAAGCATTTAAATATTGATTCATATCATCTATAATTTCATCACTTTGTTTATATAAGATTAAATCATAATTAATAGCCTGTCCACTATAATATCTACCTACAAAATCAGTATATGATTCTACTCCTTTATACTCAGAAATAAAAAATGACAAATAATCATTAAAAGTTGTCTGAAGAGTATTATTTTCTCCTAAAGAAGGTAAAACATCAGATATATATTCTGTAAATATAGGGTTAGGAGAAAATATTAAAATATGATTACTAGATAAATTAGAAATACGATATAAAAGAAAAGCAATTCTATGTAAAGCAACAGTCGTCTTCCCAGAACCAGCAATACCTTGTACAATCAAATTATGATCTTCTAAATTACGAATTACTTTATTTTGTTCTTGCTGTATCGTATTAACAACATTTTTCATCTTATCACTAGACTCTTTAGATAATACATCTTGTAATACTTCATCATCAATATTTAATGAGTTATCAAAAACACCTACTAATTTACAATCTTCAATTTTATATTGTCTTTTTCTCTTTAATTCTCCAAAGTACTCTCCACCTGGAGCAGTATAAGAACAAGGACCAATTTCATAGTCATAAAACAAACTACAAATAGGACTACGCCAATCATATAGAATATTATTATAATCACTATCTTTTAAATAAGTTAATGATAAATATATATTCCAAATCTTCCCATGTTCATCTTTAAAAACAATAGATGCAAAATAAGGTTTATTCTTTATCTGATGTAATCTTCTAAAATAGACTTTTTTCTGTAATATTTTTTCTGCTTCTTGACTAGTTGCTGCCATAACCTGCATTTGTTCTTCTTCATCAAAACTACTAGCATTTTCCCACATCATCTTTTTAAATTCTGTAAAATCATCTTCTTGAAAAACATCACCACCAAGTTCTTCTAAAGTACTATCTAACAATTCTTTTACTTTAGATAAAATAACTTCTTCTTTTTTAAACTCTTCTTTTGTAACTCCCATACTACCTCCTTACTATTCTTTAAAACCAAGCAAAAAGACCACATACACATGTAGTTCATCACTAACTATATATAATCTTAAGTAAAACGTCTTCTTAACTATATCATAGGAAAGAAACACTTTCAATAGTATTTAAAAAGAAAGTATTGCTACTTTCTTTTATTTACATCAACTATTTATTTTATCTCAGCAGCAGTCCATACACTATGTCCTACATTAGAACCTAAAATATAATAATATACTTGAATAGTTCCCTCTTTTAAAACCTGTATATGATATCCTCTATCTCTATCAACAACATAATTATTACCATTAGCATTTAAAGTTGCTACATCAGTAGACACTAAACTTTCTATAGTAGCATCATCTAAT
>CALVSC010000081.1 GCA_944358855.1 uncultured Bacilli bacterium
TGGATGTAGTCAAAGTAAATTTACTACAACATTTACTTCTAATGGAACAACGGATAAGATTACGATACGAGATGTAGCAGGAAATACTAATACTTGTACAGTTAATAAATATATTGATAAGACAAATCCAAGTTGTGGTAGTGTTACTGGAGCAAGTACATCATGGACTAAAAATAATCGTACTATTAAGGTGGGATGTAGTGATAATTTAAGCAAATGTACATCAAGTAGTTATTCTAAAACATTTTCATCTACTGCTACAACAGGAACAATTACAATAAAAGATAATGCAAATAATTCAGTTAATTGCTCTGTTAATGTATATGTAGATAAGACGGCTCCAACCACCCCTACAGGAGGTAGTATTGGTGGAGTTAGTGGAAGTAATAAAACAGGAAAAATACAAACAGCAGCAAGTGGAAGTTATGATAGTCATTCTGGATTTAGTCATTATTTGTATTTAGTTACGAATTCTAGTAGTACACCTTCTAATACGAATTCAGGGTTTAAAACATCTATGACATTTAATAGAAGTTGTGGAACAAGTTATTATGCTTGGGCAATAGCGGTTGATAAAGTAGGAAATCGTTCAGCAGTTAAAGGTTTAGGAAGTACTAGTGATGGTAAAAATAGTTATAGTGGATGGAGCGGATGTAGTGCAAGATGTCCAACGACATCCGGTACACAAACAAGAACCAATTCTTGTGCTTTAGTTACGTCTGGTTTAAGTCAGGGATGTAGTATTAGTTGTAATAAGACGATGTATGTATGTAGAAAAGGGCCAAATGGGGCATACTTACATTGGACAACAAGTACATCTTGTAATATTGGTGTAAATTGTGTTTCTTCTTGGACGTATAATACTGCAGTAACTGTTAAGCCAAATACAGTTAATGGATTCTATGAAATAATAAGTCCATCTCCTCCTGTTAGATGGGGAAAAACGCAGAAATATATTTGGTATGGTTGTCTTTCTAGTTCAAGAAATCCTGCTGATTGTGTAAGTAGTTGTAAAAATGGATGGTGAGAGGTGAAATTATGGATAAGAGAAAAAGTATAATTATTCTTCTAATTTTAATACTTATTATTTTGTTAGGTGTTATTTTATTTAATGTATGCTTTAATGATAAAAGTAGCAATAATCATGGAGATAATAATAATGAAATTGTTAGTTATGATGCAGATAGTTTTCAATATTTAGAATTTTGTTCTACCGAAAACTGTCCATTAGGAAAAATGGAATATCAAGTATTAAAAACTAATTCTAATAATTCGAAGATTAAAAAGGCAGTTAAAAAAGTAAATTCTAGTGTTTTAGCTTTTTATGATATGAGTAATCAATCTACGGCTTGTCCTGATACATCCTTGGGAATTCTTCATTCTAATGCTGGGGTTACTTCTGTTTCTTTATATCAAGATGAAAATATATTAAATATAACATTTTTTGGTAATGATATAAATTTGTGTAATCAAACACAAAGCAACTTCCAATTCTATAGTTTTTATTATGACTTAGCTTCTTCTAAAGAAATAGCCCAAGGGGATATTTTGAGTAAATATCAGATTTCAGAAGATGAAATAATGACTGCAATAGGAAATGAAATTCAAAATAGAAATATGGCAGAAGGAACTAATTACTCTTATAATGGTAGCGGTTATCAAGTTTATATTGATAATGATGGTCAAATTAAGTGTTACTTTTTAACAGATAGTAATTCTATGAGTACGTCTTTAAATAAAAAAGTTAATTAAGTGTGAGAAGCTAAATCTTATTAATATGGAAAAGCTAGTTTTATTAGCTTTTTCTTATATTGGAGTTATATTTATTATTGGGTTTCTTAAAACAGCTGATTCAGGAGACTCTAATAAAGGAAAAAATATAAAACATATAGTGATTCTATACTTGTGAGTGCTAATTTTATATGCAATAAGTTCTAATAGCTATTTTATTTTTAGGTAGAGTTAAACCCTATGTTTTTGATTGGTGAATATGTTAAGTATATAGTTAAGTGTATAAAAATTTTATTGAATTTATTGGTACTAATTGTGCTTGTAATGTAGAGGATAAGGAGAGTTTATGAAAAATAAAGTTATATTTATTATATTGGTTATTCTAGGCGTTGGTTTGGTTGTATTTGGAGGTTTAACTTTATTTTCAAAAGAGGAAGAGAAAAAAGATGTTCCTAAAGCAATAAATGGTTTTGATTTAGAAGATTTTGCTACTTTGGAAACGTGTTTAGATGAATCTTGTGAAAATAAACTTACTGATTATTATTCTAATATTACTTATGACTATGATTCTGATGTTTTACAGAATGCTTTAGACAAAATAAACAAAAAAACTAAAAAGTATTATGAAGTGGCAAATAGCTCTGTAAAAGATGCTGTTTGTCCTATTACTCCTAGTGTTAATACAAGGGGAACTCGTATTTCTAATTTTTATAATTATTATTCTGATGGTAATGTTATTACTGTTCAAGTTAACAGAAATGAAATTAATATTTGTAATAATAATAACATTTCATATGAACCCGATAACTTTGTTTATGATATTAAAGAAGATAAATTATTAAGCTTTGAAGAAGCCAAAGAAAAACTTTCTGTTACAGATGATGATATATTGAATGCAATAAAGAAAACAAATGATGGTTTTGCACAAGATAGAAATATGACTATTGCAACACAAGATAGTTATTCTGATTCTAATTTATATCTATATTACAATACGATAGGCGAGTTATATGTTGCTTATCCTGTACCTGAGTTAAATGGATATAAATCTGCTTTATTAAGAGAAAAAGAATAGGAAAAATGTAGTTTATCTACATTTTCCTTTTGATTATAATGTTATTTAAAGGATGATGATAATGAGTAGAGGAAGAAAAATTACTATAGGGGTATTATCTTTAGTTTTAGTATTATTACTTATAATTGTTTTTTATCATATTATTTATTTAAAAGATGATAAGAAAGTGTATAAAGATAAAGTGATATCTGTTTGTAGTGAAGATGTTTCGTGTGGTTATTCTGATTTGAGATTTACTTTTATAAATAGTGATTATGATTCTTTAGTTTTACAAAAGAAAATAGATGAGGTAAATCAAAAAATATTAGATGATTATCGTGAAGTTAAAAATTCTAGACTTTCATTTAGTGATTGTGGTCCTGTAGCGGCAGTATTTCAACATAGTGCTTATATTCAAGATAGTCTTTCTGTTTATGAAAATAAATCTTACTTCATTATTTCACTTGTTACTACAGAAAGTAATTTGTGTACTGAGAATGAAATTGTTTCTTCAGAGTCTTTAGTTTCTTATTTCTTTGATAAGAAGAAAGATCAATTTTTATCAGAAGAAGAATTTAAGAAAAGAGTTGGATTAGATGATGCTACTATAGAAAGTTTAGTGTCTACTGATGTAGCAACTTTAAATGCTAATGGTAATAATTATGTTG
>CALVSC010000082.1 GCA_944358855.1 uncultured Bacilli bacterium
TACTTATTTTATACAAATAATTTCTTAAATGAATCATTTAATAGTGTAAAGAAAACAGTAAGTACTTATTATATTGTTACATCTAGTAATAATAAATATAGTAAAAAATCTGATATAAAAGGAAAAGTATATTACTATGAAAATAGTGCTAACATTAAAAATGTATTAAAAGTTGTAAAAGAAGATTTAAATGTAAAAACATCTTCTTATGATGATGTAACTTCTATGATACAAGATGTAGTTAATAAGAAAATAGATTTTATGTTAATAGATAAATCTAGTTATAATATTGTTTTAGATTTAGATAATAATATTTCTAAAAAAGAATTAAAAGTAGTTTATGAATTTGATATAGAAAAATATGAAAATAAAAAAGAAGATAGTAAAGATGCTTTTAATATATTAATCAGTGGTAAAGACTTTGCAGGACTTACCGATTATAACGCTATTGTTACAGTAAATACAAATACTCATGAAATATTACTTACTAGTATTCCAAGAGATTATTATATGGAAATAGCAGGACAAAACGGTAAAAAAGATAGTTTAAGTCACTTATTTATTTATGATGAAGAAACCTTAGAAAAAACCTTAGAAAACTTCTTTGATATTGATATTGACTATGTCATTAATATTAAAGCAGAAGGATTAGTAAAAATAGTAGATGAAGTAGGGGGTATCACTTATTGCTCTGATCAAGCATTCACAACAACCCATGCTTTAATACTAAATGATTATGATGATGCAGGTAAGAAAAAATTATACGTTAAAAAAGGATGTCAAGAGTTAGATGGTATAGAAACTCTTACTGTTGCTCGTGAAAGAAATGCTTTTGTTGGAAGAGACAGAATGAGACAAAAGAATTGTCAAAAGATAATTATTGCGATATTCGATAAGATGAAGAGTGCTAACTTATTTACAAATTATAATAATATTTTAAATGCTTTAGGAGATTCTTATTCTACAACAATCCCTAAAAAAGTAATAACAAATATTGCAAAAGACACCATTGATGGAGCAGAATGGGAATTTATTACTCAATCTGTTGATGGATCAGATAAATGGGATGCAGATATTGCTATTTTAAATGCAAAAGGATATGCAATGATTCCAAATACACAAGATGTAGTAAATGCTACAAATAAAATGAATGAAGTTTTAGGTAGAAAGAATACATAATGTATTCTTTTTTACTATAAAAATGATATAAATTAAAGTAAAAAAATATTATAAAAAAGAACAATAAGAGGATAGTGAGATTTGAATGAATATAGTTGAATTAGCAAAAAGAGTGGTTATTGATATAGAAAAATCAATAAAAGAAATTAAAGGTGTTATATTAAAAGTAGAAAATAAAGAAGCAAATGAATATATAAAATTATTAAGTGCACAAATTGATGAAAAAAAAGTGAAAACTCTATTACAAACATTGAGAAAAGAATTTCGTATTATAAACAAAATGACAAAAAAATATAAAACAGTATATTTCAAAAATTGGAACGAGTATAATGGTTCTTATCAAATATACTTACAAATTATTATAAGAGATATAATGGATGAGCTTCAAACAATAAAACAGCTCAAGGAAATTACATATACTAATTTTGAAAAATGGGAGTCGCATATAAGCAAACTAAAAGAATTGAATAAAAATAGTGATATTATGCTCCCATTTTCTTCAAAAATCTCAAAACAATATATTTTATTTGGAAAAAACGGAGCTGGAAAAACAAAATTTTTAAACCTTATTCAAAAGAGAATGTATGGATTTGATTATTATATTCCTGCCTTTCGAAGTACAAGTAATGACAATAATGTAGAATTATTAGATAGGAAATCATTAGACTACAGACTCGATAATTTAATAAAGTTATTTATAAAATTGACATGTGGTGAAATATTTTCTAAAAAAAATAATTCTACACTATCAAAGGGTAAAAGAAGCAGAAACAGCTATGAATTATTTTTAGAAATGTATGATAAATTAGGTTTAAATAGGAAAATAAGAATCAATTTTGAAAAAGAGACAATAGAATTATATAATAATAAAGAAAAAATCCCGGCATATGATATAACAGCTGCAAGTGATGGAGAAAAAGCTATTATTCAAATTTTGTTATATATCTTTCTCGTTCCAAAAGGATCATTCATCGTGATAGATGAGCCAGAATTACATATAAATCCCGCAATATTGAACGACTTTTTTAATAGTATAGAAAATTTTAGACAAGATTTAGTTTTTATATATAGTAGTCATAGCATTGAATTTATTGAGTCGCAACCAAACGCAAAATTAATATACTTAAAGTCATACAATGGCGAATTTTGGGATTATGAATATTTAGAAGACAAAAGTTTAGGAATCAAGCATATCCTAGAAATTGTTGGAAGTAGGAAACCGATTATATATGTAGAAGGAGATTATGAAAGTATTGACTATAAGTTTTATTCAAGGCTTTTCAGACAGTTTAAGATTATACCAGTGGCTAGTTGTGATGAGGTAATAAAAATATGTAAAAGCATTCATAGATGCAATCTTAATTATAATGGTAAAATATATGGGATTATAGATAATGATTTTAAAAGCGATAAAGAAATAAATAAGTATAAAAACGACAATATTTATACATTGCCATGTAGTGAAATAGAAAATTTATTATTTCATCCACTAATTCTTGAGCACATTTTTAATAAAAGTAAAAATAAAGAGAATGAAGCTTTAATAAATCAGTTAAAGACAGCAATTATTGAAAATATGAAATCTAAAAAAAATGAAATAATAAAAGATTTTGTTAATAAAACTACGCAAGTATTCAATAAAAAGCCAAAATATGATTATAATGATTTAGAAAGTCTAAAATTCAATATTTGTGAAAATTTTGATACAAATATGAAAGAATTTATAAATAATCTTAACAGTTTTATAACAAAACTAAATAAAGATTTAAATTCAAATGAATATAATCAAATCTATATATACCCAAATAAAGGTATAAGCGCAACATTAAGAAAAGTCAATTTATCTTTTTTAGAATATTTACAAATGATAGAAGCCGACTTGGAAGAGAATGAAAAATTTAGGAATGAAATAATTTCAAATATATTTAAAGATTTTGGAAATATATAGAAAGTTTCTCTGCAAACCATTTAATCTAAAGCTCTAGAAAAATAAGGCTGTACAAATTGTACAGTTTTTTAATGAATTTTCACAATTAAATTAACATCCTAGTGATATACTAATAAAAAGGGGACTAGATACTATGTGGAAAGGAATTATAATTATTATTGTAATAATATTAGTATTATTCCTTTTCTGCGCCCTTAAATTAGCAAGTCAAATAGATAATGAAGAATTAGAAGAAAAAGAAAAGAAATCTAAAAAATAGATTTCTTTTTATTATTCAAATAAATTATCTATATCATTTTTCTTTTTATAATTAGAAG
>CALVSC010000083.1 GCA_944358855.1 uncultured Bacilli bacterium
TTACACGTTTCATAACCATCACTCCAATAACGCTCTTATTTTAACATAAAAAGAAAAAGAAGAAAACTCTTTTCTTCTAATTCACCTTCTTTAAAGAACGATACCTCATTTCATGTACAAGATTACCTTGATCAGGAATATCACTAATATCATCATAAGTAGTACCATTTTCCATATTATAACTATATAAGAAAGCATCTTTTTCTAAATCTTTATCAAATAATTTCTTATCATTTTCTATATAATTATAAAAATCCTCTACTTGTGTATCTTTATCTTTACTATCCCCTTTTTTCCAACTTCCAAATTGGTAAATAGTATAATCTTTCTTTCCAGAAAGTTGATTATAAATCAAATAATTTCCACACTCCAACGTAATATATTTCTTATGGTTTTCAATATATACTTTAGAAGCATATGGATTACAATATTTATCACCACTGAATGGACTCTTCATAGGAGAAGTAAGTTTACTATCAATAAGCATTTGCAAATAATAAGGGCCACCATCTCCTGTTTCTAAAGAAACATTACTAGCAGATAACGCAAACATTCTAGCATTATACTCCATTACATCATACTTTTCTTTATAATTAGACCGAAAAACAATAGCTAACGCAATAGCAATAATAATTAATATTACTACAAACGCCGTAAGCATCTCATATGTACCAAACCCTTTATTATTCTTACTTATCATATACCGCCAACAACTTTCTATATATATTTTCATCAACCAAAGATACTGACTTGATAGATATATCTAACGCTTTTTTATACTCACCTTTAAAAAACATAGTCTCAGCATCCGTTAATCCAGAATCAACTTCCTCATAATTAGCTCTATATCGATTACCAAAAACGATTGCCATTTCAGCAAGTTGTGCTGTTTTAATCATTTCTTTTGTTGTATTATATAATTTCAAAACTAAGTCACGTGCCGTATCCACTCTAGTATTTAATGTTTTAATAACAATTGGTTTTCTCTCTAATTCTTTAATTACTTCACCAATAGCTTCATTTGCCTCTGATAACTGTACAAAGTAATTATTAGTAATAATTGGCAATTTATAAGTTCTCATTTTATCTTTACTTTGCTTTAAGAAAGATTCAATTTCCTCTAATTGTTCACGAGCTCTCACTTCATCATCATACATGTTACCTAAAGACTTAAGAGCAATATCCAAATCATCTTCCATTTCTTTTAAACGAATCGTTAAATCCTCAACCTCTTTTTGTAACATAGAATAAGGAGAAGACTTTGCCTCTACTTTAGCAAGCATCTTTTTATAATCATCATTAATAACAACTAATGTCTTATTAACTTCATGAATCGTTTCTACATCTTGATCATTTAAATCATACATATTCTTAATATCATCCAACTGATTATATACTTCTTCTACTACTTTATTTGTCTTCTCTAATTTCTTAGAAAAGTCCTTTTCCATCTCTTCATACGCTTTACGAGACAATCTTTCTTTTTCAAAATCAACAAATAAAGAATCATAATAATCTAACATGGTCTTCAATTCAAACATACAATCTTCTAAATTTAAAACCTTAACTTTATCTAAAATATGATCAATGTTTTTCTGTGACTCTGTCAAATTATAATCAACATTTAAATAATCAAGTGGAAAGCCATGATTAACCATATCGTCATTTAACTCTTTAACTTCTTTCATTCTATTAGGAATAACTTGTTTAGCCATAAGTAATAAATCTGGAACTTCTTTAATGACAATACCCATATGCTCTATCATATTATCAAGTGCTTTAACAATATGAACAACTTCACTATATTGATTTTTTTCCATTACTTTTTCAAAATCTAAAAAACGTCTTTCAATATTTTCTAATTGTAAACTAATCGCTTCCTGCATATCATCATACATAGGTCTATGTGCCTGAAAATCTTGATTTAACTCACGATACTTAGATTTTAACTTAATAACAATCGATCTATACTTTTCTTCACTCAAAGTAATTTCTTTTATTTCATCAAGTAAACTATCTGCAACTTCTCTTGCTCTATAAATTTCAAATTCTGTCTTAGCCAAACGGTAAACACATGATTTATAATCTCTTTTATCAATATAAATATCTAAATCAATTAACATATCATCAATAATAGCTAAGTCTTTTTCTCTTAAATGATTAAAACGATCTTGCCAATCGTTATACTTTTCTTCCATCTGATCATTTTTTATAATAGGTTCTACTTTAGATAACTCTAAAGATACAGGAGTACTAGCAACTACATTTTTTGCAACCTCTAATTCATGAACCTTTTTTCTATATTTATTAGCAATACTCTTTCGAATAATGTGAAGCGCAACAATAATGATAACAAAACAAATAACAATATAAGAACCAATAATCAAAAACTGTCCTTGCATACGCCACCACCTTATCATCTATTCCTATTCTAACACAAATGAAGTACTTATTTCTACAATTTTATCAAAATTTAATAAGATTTTAAAACCTAATATTCCTTGACATATCAACAACTTTATCATATAATTATAACTGCAATTCACTTGAACAGCAGATTTAGAGTGTTTTAAAGTGTTTTTCGAAAAATCAAGTAACCATTGCTGTTTACGCGAAAGAGAAAGAAAAACTCCCTAAGACACGACTAAATCATTTCAATGAATGTAATCTAAAGAAAGGAGAAACATTATGGCAAGATATACTGGACCAAGTTATAAGAAAGCACGCCGTGTAGGTTTTTCAATTTCTGAAACAGGAAAAGAATTAGCTCGTCGTCCATATGGACCTGGACAACACGGTAACGCACGTAGAGGTAAATTATCAGACTATGGAACACAACTAAAAGAAAAACAAAAAGTACGTTTCATGTATGGTGTAAATGAAAGACAATTCAAAAATACATTCAAAAAAGCTTCTAAACTTCAAGGTGTTACAGGTACAAACTTCTTAAGATTACTTGAATCACGTTTAGATAATATCGTATATAGAATTGGATTCGCTACTACTCGTCGTGGAGCTAGACAATTAGTTAACCACGGACATGTAACAGTAAATGGTAAAAAAGTAGATATTCCTTCATACGAAGTAAAAGTTGGAGATGTAATTTCTCTAAAAGAAGACCACAAAAACTTAAAAGTTGTAGCTGATAGCCTAGCTAAAGTTACAAAACGTGTAGATTTCATTACTTATGATGAAGGAAAAATGGAAGGAACATATGTAAGACTTCCTGAAAGAAATGAACTTAATGCTGATATTAATGAAGCATTAATCGTTGAATACTACAACAAATAAAAAA
>CALVSC010000084.1 GCA_944358855.1 uncultured Bacilli bacterium
CCTTCTATAAATTTATATATTTTGGCTTTCTTTTTTCCTTCGAAGCTTTGTTCTTGTTCTGTTGCGATAATATTTTTAGAGTTAATTATTTTTTTACGAAAATTTCTGCGATCTAATTTTTTATTTAAAATTTCTTCATATGTTTTTTGTAATTCTGGTAACGTGAATCCATATGGAAAGAATACTTTTAAAATATTCGTTTCTAATACTAGTTCTTTTAATTTAGCAATAGCATCCAATACTATTTCATTATGATCATAAGCAAGGTGAGGTATTTCTTCTATAGGGCACCACATTGCATTTGATGTTTTTAGTGTTTTTGTTAAAACTTTCACCTTATGAATATCTACCATTCCTATGTATGTAACAGCTACCATTCGCATTACAGGGGAACGATTTTTTTTACCAAATACATTAGCTAACTTTAACTCTATATTTTTTAATCCTGTTTTTTCTTTTATTTCTCTTTTTAATCCGTCTTCTAAGTCTTCATCATTATAAAGTGCTCCACCGGCCAAGGCCCAAAGATTTTGATACGGTTGATTGGTTCTTTTTATTAGTAATACTTTTAATTTTCCTTTGTCTATTGTAAAAATACTAGCAATAACATGTATTCCCTGATTTTTATATTTGGGATTTTTTACTTCCATATTATCATCTACTTTCATTTTTATTATATGCGTATATTTATACGCTTGTCAACATTAAAAAAAAGAAGTTTTACACTTCTTTCCAAACACTTTGATACTCTGGATGTTTTCTTATCCAATGATCTACATAACTACAACTACAAATTGCTTTTTTATTTTCTTTCTTTATTTTTTTAAATAGATTTTCTGTTAATATTGAAGCAATATGTTGTCCTTGGTAGTCTGGGTCTACATAAGTATGATAGATATCTATTGTATTATCTTCTTTTGTTTCAAATTCTATCTCCCCTATTTCTTCATTTTCAATTTTATATACTAATCTATTATCTTCTTCTACTATTTCTACTTTCTTTTCCAACTATCTCACCTCTTAATAGTCTATCTAATGATATTTCTTGGGTAGGTTCTCCAAAGGAAGATAAATACTCTTGCCAACGATTATCATCCAATGATGTTACTCCTGTCGTTAATAAGTCTTTAACCATATCTTTGTCTTCTATTCTCTCACTTGGCCACTCTTCTAATTTTATTAATTCTTTATTATCCTCTTTTGTAAATTGTGAAAAGCTTGGATCGATTAATTCTCTTTTCATACCTTCTTCTGTTCTATATTCCGCAATTAGTACAACATGATCTATGCCAATTAATTCATTTAAATCTATCCAATAATTTTTTATTTGGCAATTATTTAACGAAAATTGAATAGAGCTTGCTAAAAAGCGGCAAAATCCATCCATTACTGAAGTGACATCATTCACTTCTTCCTTCACATCTCTTACTACCCTTTCTATTAACTTTTTTGTTTCTTTCTCATCTACTACTCTAATATTTAATATAGAGTCGATGAATTCACTTATATCACTCATGTTTTCTCCTCTACACTTTATATGATTAATATATAATTTTCCCTTGTTATCTGTCAAGAAAAAAAGAATACCTCAGTATTCTTTTACGCTTTAACAAAAACTTTTTGAGCAACTTGACTTTGTTTGGTCTCCTGTTGTTCTTGTTGACTAAATTGTCTAGGTTCAAAAGCAGGATTTTGTTGTTGATGCATTGTTGGTGTAACAAATATATCATGCTTTAGCCCTTTTTCTTGAATATAATAAAGAGCCACTTTAAAAGCCTGATTTTCTGGTTCATCTCTTGCTGGTATTACACCTGTTTTTTTAACCATTGCTCTTTTTATATTTTTTCTATTAACATAAGAAAGATTTACAAAAGTATGAAACGTTTTTAATCCCATGTCACGGTCTCCTCTTGCAATATCCATATAGAACTGTGAAAAAGGGGTTTTCATTTCTTGTCTGATTCGGCACATTTCACTTATTTTTCCTTTTGACTCTAGCATTTGCTCTATCGCATATACTACCATATCTTTTAATAAGTAAGTCCCTGTTTGATTCGATCCATAACCTAATCCCTCTAAAACATATAATATATCTAATTCTTGTTCTGCTTTTTCATCAATTTTGCTAGAGTAGTCTCCTCTTTTAAATTTATTATAAGTATAATATATATCATCATATAAGTTAGGTAATACACTTAGACCTAGAATTTCACGTTCAATTTTATATTCTCCTATTTTCATTTTTTTCGCCTCATTTCTAGTCTATGTTTTTTATCCACAAAAAAACACAGAGCACTTATCCACAATGCGACTCCGTGTTACTTTTATAACGCGTGTAGGCTGTCAACCCGAGGTAGCTTAATTGTATTATACCTCCTCGCTTGTTTGCGTGGATAATTATAACACAAAATGTCTATTCTGTCAAATTTTCTTGCTTTTCAATGATTTTGCATTATAATACTTGATAGGAGGAATTATTATGAAAAATAACAACGATGCTTTTAACAGAGTGCTTGAATATTCAGAATTATTAGAGTCACGTGGATGTATGAAGTTTTATCAAGGAAGTATTGAAGATGGCAGTCAAGTTTTATTATTAGATGGAAATTCTGGAACTATTTTTTCAGTTGAAGTTAATCCTGATACAAATGAAGCAGAAATCAGAACACATCGCAAGCAAAAGACTGTGTTTCCAACAGAAGTAGTCTTAGATAGGATTTGTCGAACTGCCCCTTTATTTTCTGATTATACTGTAGAGGATTTCTGGGATTTACCTCTTATTTCATTACAAGAAGAACGAAATCTACCATATTGTACTACTCCTCATGAAAGAGTAGAACTTTTAATGGGTGCTGGTGAAGATGCAGCAGAAGTTTATCGTGAAACTGGTATGATTCCTTTTGTAGAGGATGAAAAAATACGCCAAGCAGAAAATGACTTTCTTATGGAACTTGCAGCATTTAATAGAAATGTAGCTGATCTATTGGATAAGAAAACAAGTAATTTACCTGATGAAGTAATGAATAGATATACACCTAAGAAATTAGATAATGAAGTTGTATATGTTATGTATAAAAGGCGAAATGGTTAAAAAAAAATACGTTTTATTATGAACTTGTCAACAAAAAGTAGACAGATAAAAAATTTATTTAAACCCTAATTGAGTTCTGTACTCAATTGGGGTTTT
>CALVSC010000085.1 GCA_944358855.1 uncultured Bacilli bacterium
TCTCCTAAATCTTCTTCTATCATTAATAACTGAGTAACCATTTCATAAGTCTCTAAATTACGAACTCTTTTTCTACGCCCTGACTCACAAAAACGGCACCCCATATTACAACCAACTTGACTAGAAACACAAACACTATTTCCATAATCATGCTTCATCAAAACAGCCTCAATATGTTCTCCATCATTAAGTTCAAATAAATATTTACAAACATCAACATCTCTTTCAACTGTCACAAGTTTCAACTTAGAAAAAGAAAAATCTTTCTCCAACAACGCAAGCATATCTTTTTTTATATCCGTAATTTCACTAATAGAAGTAATTCTCTTTTCATACAACCAAGAAAACAACTGATCAGCATGAAATTTCTTAGAACCATGACTTAAAAAATATTCTTCCATCTCTTCTCTAGTTAAATTATATATATTCATCAAACCACTCCAATATCTACTCTATATTATACAACAAACACAAAAAGAAAACTACAAAAAAAAGGACCAAACTCCCTTGGTCCTAATTCAAATAAACTGGTCTGACTAGCAACACTAGTATTAGTACCTGCAATAGTAACAGTAGCACTAGTTAAATCTTCTTCATCCAATCTAGCATGAATAAAACTTTCAGCATCACTATCTTTAACAATAACATTAATATTACTATTAGTAGAAGAAAACATATATTTATATGAAGTAGCAGAACTAAAATCAGCATTACTTAAATCTAAAATAGTTAAATTACTACAGTCTTTAAACATCCAATCAGTATAAACAACCTTACTCATATCAAAACTACTTAGATCTAAAGTGTTCAAGTTAGAACAACCGGAAAACATTCCATACATTTCAACAACTTGGCTAGTATCAAAACTACTTAAATCCAGATTAGTCAAACTAGTACATTCTCCAAACATAAAACTCATAGTTTTAACTTTTGATGTATCAAAACTGCTAATATTTAATTCTTTAAGATTAGTACAGCCATAAAACATTCCTTCAACTGTAACTGCAAGTCCTGTCGCATTAGTAATATCCGTTCCCATCTTCACAACATTGGATGTATCAAAATTACTTAAATCCAGACTTATTAAATTATCGCAATTACAAAACATTCCAGCCATACTTTGAACTTTGCTTGTATTAAAATTACTCACATCAATAGTCACTAAACTTGGACAATTTTCAAATAGACTATCCATGTAAATAACATTACTCGTATCAAAACTTTTAACATTAAGATTAGTAATACTTCGACAAACAAAAAACATATTAGACATATCTTTTACTTGAGAAGTATTAAAGTTATTTAAATTTAAATTTTCTAAATCATAACAATAAGCAAACATCCAACTCATATTTGTAACCTTAGAAGTATCTAACCCACTTAAATCTAAACTAGTTAATTTTTGACACCCATCAAACATTCCTTGCATATCAGTAACTCTAGAAGTATTTATATTTCCAAGATTTAAATTAGTTAAACTCCTACAATTATGAAACATAGACACCATATTATTATTTCGACTATTATCTAAATAAGTTAAATCTATACTTTCAACATTCTGAAAATTATAAAACATAGCATATCCAAAATTTAAAATTATTCCACCTTGTCCACCTATAGTTACTTTGTATGTTCCACTACCAGTACCATCATCTTCAACATAGGCAATAACACTTCCATCACCAGCATTAGAAACATCCCAATAACCAATTGCAGTATCCGGAATTACAATATTATCCTTTGTCACAATACTTGTTACATCATTTTTATTAATACTTGTTTTATCAATCCAATTATAACCATACATAATCGGATCACCCTTGTCACTAACATTTCCGTCCATAGACTTAGATATTTCAATTTTACTCCACTTTGCACGAATTATTACATCTTCTTCTGGCATAATAAAATGATCTTCTCCTACTCGAGTAACTTTATTATTTATAATATCCCAACCTTCAAATTCATATCCCATGCAACTAGGTTCCTCTGTAGAAATAGATACTGTTTCAAACACAGCATAATCTTCAGTATCAGGTACATTAGAAACAGCACTTCCATCAGGACTATTTCCATCATAAATTACTTTATAATTATCAGAAAGAACAGGAGTTTTCGTACTTACAACATATTCGTCAGGAGTATTTACTATTTTGCTAACAATTTCTTCGCTTTCGTTAGTTGGATAGATGCCACCTTGACCAATATATTTATCTTTCAAATTAATATCCATCGTTAACTTGGCATCTCTACCACTTTTAAAAGACGGTATCGTCCAAATGATTTTTTGTTTACCATTCTCTTCTTCTAACTTCACATTTCCTTGACTAACAGTAATATCGTCAATACTATTTAATATAAAATAATCATTATCTATATAATCTACTACTTGAAATTCATCGTATATAATGGGTGTAACACTTGCATCAAACAATACATTATTTAATGTTTCCATATCAGCATGAAACTGATTATCACTTATCTCTTTAATAGGGTCTAAAATAATTTCTCCCATTTCATATTGAATACCAGTAATCGTAATATACGGATAGTTCTTCTTTAATGTTTGATATTGTGCAATTTGATTTGGTGTATCTTCGTTCGGATACCCATCCGTTAAAAACAATACAATAACTTCCTTATTATCCGTTTTAACATAATTCTTTAAAATTGTTTCGACATTAACAAGTGGTTGATAATAATTTGTACTTCCTGAGTCACGTAGATTATTTATTTCATTAACCAACATAATTCCATCATTTGTAAAACCAGACACAATAGCTGATTCAGTATCAAACTTAATTAATGCTACACGATTGTTTTCATTGGATAGCAAAGTATTTATTAAATCAATCGAATCTTGTTTAACCCTATTAAATTTATCCCCATCCATAGAATCAGATGTATCAAGCACAAGAATAATATCTTTATCTTTATCCTTTGTCATCAATGTAGTATCCACATCAAAAGTAACTCTAGCTTTTCC
>CALVSC010000086.1 GCA_944358855.1 uncultured Bacilli bacterium
AGACTTCTTTGGAAGTCTTTTTCTTTTGTTTTATTTTTGATATACTGGGTGTGGAGGTAACTATATGTTAATAATTGGAAGTCATGTTGGTTTTAAAAAAGATAGTCAGCTTCTTGGTAGTTTAAAAGAAGCTTTAAGTTATGGAGCAAATACTTTTATGTTTTATACAGGGGCTCCACAGAATACGAATCGTTATCCTATTATGGATGGATTAACGTTGGAAGCTATGAATATTATGAAAGAGGAAGGTTTTGATTACTCTAAAGTAGTTGTTCATGCTCCATACATTATCAATCTAGCAAATGATAAAGATCCAGATAAATTTATGTTTTCTGTTAGGTTTTTACAAGAAGAATTAGAACGTTGTAGTCTACTAGGAATCCATAAATTAGTACTACATCCAGGAAGTCATGTAGGACTTGGAGTAGATACTGCAATATCTAATATAGCAAAAGGTTTAAATATGATACTAGGTACTTATGATGTATGTATTTTATTAGAAACAATGGCTGGTAAAGGTACAGAAGTAGGGAAGTCATTAGAAGAAATTAAAAGAATTATAGATTTAGTAGATGATAAAGAACATATTGGAGTATGTTTAGATACTTGTCATTTAAATGATAGTGGATACGATATGAGAAAATTTGATTCATTCTTAGAAAAGTTTGATGAAATGATTGGTATCCATAAAATAGGGTGTGTACATATAAATGATAGTAAAAACGTATTAGGAGCACATAAAGATCGCCATGAAAATATAGGATTTGGAACCATTGGATTTGATACCCTAATCAACATTATATATAACGAGAAATTAAAAGATGTTCCTAAAATATTAGAAACACCATATGTAGATAGAGAATATGCTCCATATAAATACGAAATAGAAATGATAAGAAATAAAAAATTTGATAACGAATTGATACAAAAAATTAGGAATCAAGAATAATATTAAGAATCATAATACTTAGACTTTACATCTAAATATAAATTAAATACTTTTTGATAAAGAGTTGGGTTTAACTCTTTTTTTAGTTCTTGAAAACTATTTTCATTTCCCTCTAAAATTTCGCTATAATTTTTCATAATAAACTGATATAATATATTTGATTCGGAGTCGTTTAATACTATGTTTATGGTTTTTCCATATTCTTTTATGATAGAGGGAGAGAGTTTATTAATATTGTTTTTTATTAAATCTTTATACATAATTCACCTCAGTAAATTATATGATATAAGTTGATAAAAATGTGGTAAAATAATTAGTGGAAAAGAGGGATGGTATGAAAAAACTTAAATTAAATCAACCAGAGAAAAAAGTTAATTATAATTTAATTGTTTCTAGACGTTTTTTAGTTTTTTTAATAGTCCTTTTAATATTATTTGTAATTTTGGGTATTAAGTTATATAGTGTTATGGTTGTAGATGCTAAGGATTATAAAGAAAAATTAGAAGATCTTACATATACTACTGTTTCTGGTACTAGTGCTCCTAGAGGAAGAATATATGATAGAAATTATAATATTATAGTAGATAATAAGGCTGTTAAAAGTATTACATATAAAAAAGATAAAAATATAACGACAGAGAGGATGATAGAGTTAGCGTATATAGTTTCTCCTCATTTAGAGTTGTCGTATGATAGTTTGACTGATAGAAATAAAAGAGAATTTTATTTAGCGAAGTATCCTGATGTTTGTAATGATAAGATTACAAAGAAAGAAAGAGAAAAAGTAAAGACAGGGAAACTTAGTAGTACGGATATAGAAGAGTTAAAGATTAGTCGTATTACGGAAGAAGAGTTAAATAGTTTAGGAGAAGCTGATTTAAAAGCTGCCTATTTATATTATTTAATGAATAAGGGTTATACTTATGATGAGAAAATTATTAAAGAAGAAGCTAGTGATCAAGAGTATGCTTATATAGCAGAGCATAATAGTGAGTTAGATGGGTTTAATACAGTTTTAGATTGGGAGAGAGTATATCCTTATGGTGATACATTTAGAAGTGTTTTAGGAACTGTTTCTACTACTACACAAGGTGTTCCGGCAGAAGAAGCGGATGAGTATTTAGCGAAAGGTTATGCATTAAATGATAGAGTTGGACTTAGTTATTTAGAAAAAGAGTATGAAGAGTATTTAAAGGGAGAAAAGGCTGAGTATGAAGTTGTTAGTTCTCATGAGTTGAAATTAATAAAAGAGGGTAAAAGAGGAAATGATATTGTACTTTCTATTGATATTAATTTACAACAAGAAGTAGAAAGAATCTTATCAGAACAAATTATGAAAGCTAAGAGTGAACCTAATACAGAATATTATGATCATTCTAGTGTTATTATTCAAGATCCTAATACAGGGGAGATTTTAGCGATGGCTTCTAAAAAACTTGTGGGAGATCAGATTGTGGATAATACAACTAGTGTCTTTAATTTACCGATTACACCTGGTTCTGTTGTGAAAGGTGCTTCTATGCTAGTAGCTTATAATACAGGAGCTGTTAAAATAGGAGAAGTTATGTTAGATGAATGTGTTAAGGTGGCTGGGACACCTGAAAAGTGTTCTTCTGTTAATAATCTTGGTAGAATTGATGATATTACAGCTTTAGCTAAAAGTAGTAATGTATATCAATTTAAAGCAGCAATTAGAGTCAATGGTCAAGAGTATAGAAGAGGTATGAAGCTTAATTTTAATCAAAGTGCTTTTGATACTTATCGTAATATGTATCATTCTTTTGGACTTGGTGTTCCTACTGGTATTGATTTACCTAGTGAAAGTTCTGGTTATGGTGCAAAACAAGATGTTGCGGCAGGTAATTTATTAGACTTTGTTATGGGACAGTATGAGTCTTATACACCTTTACAACTTTCTCAATATGTTACGACGATAGCGAATGGTGGTAGTAGACTTCGTCCACATTTATTAAAAGAAGT
>CALVSC010000087.1 GCA_944358855.1 uncultured Bacilli bacterium
AGCTTGTTGTGGGGCTTGTGCTCCTCCAGCAACAACTTGTGCTTGTGATAATTGTTGCCCAGCTTGATTAGTATAAGGATCAAAAGCTTGAGCTGCTCTAACTCCTTGTCCAGCCATAGCTTGATTAGCAGCTCCTCCCATAACACCACCAGAAGCCATATTCATCATACCAACACCTAAAAATCCATTAAGTGCTCCTGCTTCGTTATTAGCAGCATCTTGAACAGCATTAGCATAAGCTCCTGTAAGAGTACCTTGTTGCATAAATTGATTAGATGATAATTCATAATTGTCAATTTTCTTATTAGACTCTTCATCAAGAGTAACAGACTCAACTACAAACCCAACTAAGCTAAGTCCACGATCACGAATTGGTTGATCAAAAACTTTTTCATCCATTACTTTCTTAATTTCATCTGTACTACTTGGTAATTCCAAAACTGGAACTTTATGTTCACTAGTACCTAATTCATTTAAGACATTTTGAAAAGCCCCAATAACTTCTGATCTCATTTGCTCACATAAATCTTCTTTATCATACTCGTCAGCAGTACCAGCAATACGTGACATAAATATTGCAGGATCACTAACTTTAAAAGTATATTTACCAAAGCATTTAACATCAACACGTAATGGACTCATTGTTCCTGTCATTTGATTTGGAATTGGATGTGACCAATCTTGATATGGAATTGGTGCTGGTGTACCAAACTTATTATCCATAATTTCTTTAGAATTAATATAAAATACAGCTTGTTCTTTGAAAGTTCCACCATTATATGTAAATCTTCCCCACATTTCTTTAAAGACATCACCAAATTGTCCTGCAAAGAAAGATGGTGAAGTAGATTCATCAAAAGTAAAAATTCCCTCTTCAGCAGTAGCATCTAAAATTTTACCATTTTGAAATACAACTGCAATTTGTCCAGGTGCAACCTGAATAGCACTATCTTTAGAAATAATTCCATTAGGAGTAGATACTCTCTTCATTAAAATATCTTGTCCTAAATCATCACAACGAATATACTCTTTCCATTGATCATGTAATGTACTTCCAACTGCAGCTGCAGCAGCTTTAATTAAACCCATAAGTTTACCTCTCCTTCTACATTTCCTATATTACAAATTTATCATATCACATTCATAGTTTAAAAACCATATTTTTTTTAAAATCCTCTACCCCCTCCACCATGACTACTTCCACTACTTCCACTGTGCGTTGAACTACCTCCACCGCCACCACCAAAGTCACTACTATCATATATTGGAGTAGCAACAGTGTTAGATGAAACCAAAGTATCACGAACGGTCCTTATATTAACAGAATCATCTTCCAAGTATTCTTTAGAAGAAGTTGCTTTTTTTACTAATTTCGTTTTCTTTACCATAATACTTGTCACAACAATAGACAAAAATAACGGTACTCCTAAAACAAGAATATACGGAATCTTTCTAACAACCGCTCCATCTCCTGCAAGTTCATAATGAGAATCATCATCACTTGGAGAACCAATCTCATAATAACTATCCATTGCATTAACAACTTTTATAATACCAGAATAATAATATCGATCACTAAAATTAGTATAAACACCATCTAAAATAGTATCAATACGATAATCACTATATAAACTAATCGCTTTTCCTGTAGTAGAAATATAAATTTCTCTATTATCCATATCTACTAAAAATAAAACCCCACTTTTACTACTGTCCATACCAAAATCATTATAATCATAAAAATCATCAGCATAATTCATAGCACTATCTTTATTATTATCACTAATGGTAACAACAACCATATCCATATTAGTATTATCAATATATTTACTAATTCTTTTATAAATCTTTTTTTCTTCGCTATCACTTAGTAAGTCTGCAAAATCATATACTTTTTCACTAGCATCAACTGCTGGAGTATTTAAAATAATATCTACATTAAAATTATTCACAACACCAGGAGAAACTAATAAATTATCTGGAGTCCTAGTATAAGTCTTAACACTTGCATTTACAGGGATTACAAATGAAAAAAAGAAAAAACAAGTAAAAACAATCACCATTAACTTTTTCATATAATACCTCCATAAAATAGAGCTAACATAATAATTACTCCTACAACAAAAATTCCTACGCTCCATAATGTTAAATACAATTTACTAATAGGTAAATCTCCAACTATTTTTCCAGTCTGCCCATTCATAGCAAAAGTATATTTTTTTCCATTATATTCTGTATTTACCATAAATACAGGTAACAATATATAATTAACTTCTTTTGTTTCTAAATTCAGCTTATTTCTAGTCATAACAGAAGTTTGATGTCGAACTTGTTGTTTCATTAAATCAACAGTCGTATTTGTTGTTCTCTCTTTTGCTCTTGTAGCCGCCTCATTATCTTCTACATCATATTTTTCTGAAAAGAACCCTGCTAAAAAGGCCTGATTATAATCTATTAATTCTTTATAATCAAAAGGTTCTAAAGAATCCATTAAATCATCAGGAAATCTAGACGATCCATCAGCCAACACTTTATCATAATCCATATCACCAGAACAAATAACAGTAAAAACATCTGTCTTAGTATAACGATTAGAAAAACCTCTCCAAGTTTTAACATCTGTTGCCCTAAAAGTTACATCACCTGATACATGAAAATCATATGCCCAAAAAGGAATATAAATACCCGTTATCTTCTCTATATTATCTTTAGTTTTAAACTGTTTAGGAACTAAAGGTTTAAATTTAAGGGCTTTCATAAATGCTTTTACTGCATCGTCTTTCACTTTTTTAAACGGAATAATATAATCCGGTACTCTACTATTATGAATACGATCTTTTAATATTGCTGTATTTCCACAATAAACACAAAAAGTAGCAGTTGTATTTTCATCGGCTATAATTTCTGCTCCACAACTTTC